>JAYTRQ010000578.1:0-11197 GCA_043746125.1 Armatimonadota bacterium
GGACACCAGCGAAGTCTCGCGGTAAATGCCGCCCATCGCCTGGAAGTCCCCCGTTTCGCAGTCATCCGAGGGTGTCGTCTTGGATACGCGGACGGCGAACAGATTGCTTCGGCCCGGCGTCACCAGGCCCGTCAGGTCCACGTCGAAGGCCGTGTAGCCGCTCTCGTGGTAGCCCGCCGGCCGGCCGTTGACGAACACTTCCGCGCCATCCAAAGCCCCATCGAAGCGCCAGAAGATGCGCCGGCCCGCCCACGACGCCGGGACGGTGACCCGTCGCCGGTACTGCCCGACGGTGTTATCCACGGAGTTGTAGGTGGGCAGCGAGTAGCCGAGCATTTCCCAGTTAGACGGCACGGCGATCTTGTCCCAACCGGCGTCGTTAAAGCCGGACGCGGCGAAGGCATCCCGCACGGCGGCCGAGGGGACGGCGGTGGCGTGAACGGCCGGGGGCCGCCAGGTGGCCTCCTGCCCGCCCTGCGTCGTGCGGATCTGGAACTCACGAAGGGAGGCCCAGTTGTGCTCGCTGCTGTTCCCCAGGATGGTGACGCGCATGTAGCGGACGTCGGCGGGCGTGATCGGCAGGGGGCCATTGCCGATGCCGGGCGCGGCGGACCTGTCCGCCAGCGTCTGCCAGTGCTTGCCGTCCTGGCCTCCCTCTATGCGGCACAGGTAGGTGTCGGTCGCGCTCTCCCAGGCGAGCGCAAGACCAGTGACGCGCCTGGCCTGCCGCATGTCGGCCTGTAGCCACTGCGGGTAGCTGCTGTCGCTCGCGCACCAACGGGTCTCGTCGCTGCCGTCAAAGGCGTTCTCCGGCGGGTTCTTGTCTTCATTGCTCGACGCCGTGATGCCGTTTGCCCCGGACTGTGCGGGCTGGAACTGGCCCGCCGTGATGCGCCCGTGCGTCAGCGCGAACTTCCACGCGCCGGTCATCGGCAGGACCCACGGGTTATGGGCACGCAGCTGATCCGGCGGCATGGGGGCCGGGGTGGGCAGCGGGATCGGCAGTGCGGCGGGCGAGACCCGCCTGACGTCCTGGGCCGCGCCCGGCAGGGCGAAGATGGGCAGGAGAAGCAGGGGGAACAGGAGGAGAGCGAGGCTTTTGACGTTCATTAGGGGATTGATATCCTGAGTTTGGGTGTCCTGAGTGATATATGGTCGGTCTAATGCGTCAGCCTCGGTCCCCCGGATTGAAATCCGGGGGGACAAGGCTGGCGACTTACGCAAAAGGTCTAATGTGGGCGGCCACTCACCTGGATCTCCCGGTAGACGCAGAAGCCGGCCGGCCCATCCTGCGAAGTCAAATGAACTGGTGACTGAGGTGGGACATGGCTGTATCTGGCGCTACGCCTCGTATTCCCGCAGGCGCGGCCTCAGCCCGAGCCAGGATAGCAGGGCGAGGGCGAGCATTGCGACGGGGGCCAAAATCGGCAGTGCACTCAGATCGGCGAAGGCCGCACCAACCGCTCCGTCGAAAGCCTTCTGGTTGATGTCCAGCGTCCGTCCCAGGGCATCGTCGAAGCGGCCGTAGGCCTCGTTAGACTGGCCGGGGGCGTAGCCGGTGCAGAGCGCGACCGCCTCGGCAGAATGGCCCGCGTTCTCCAAACTTCGGACCTGGCCGTCAATGGCGGCGTACTGCCCGTAATCCCGGAGCACCCCGGTCGCCTCGTCCTGCTCGCCGGGGAACGTGACGTTGCGGAGTTCGTCGGCCAAGAACCCATGGAAGCCTGGTGGGAGGGACTGACTCGACGCGGCGACGGTGGTATAGGTGTAGCCCTCGGGGATTGCGGCGATCTGGGCGGACTTCCGGAAGAAGGCCTCCTGATACTCCCGCGCGTGGGATCGATCAATCAGCCAGCGGCTCTCGTCGGCGTTGGCGTCGTAGGCGACCGCCCGCGCCTGCCAGAGCGCGTGGATCGAGTCGAAAGCGTCTTCCTTGGCGACTTTGAGGTGCCCGGACGCCTCCCCCAGGCGGCCCACCGTGAGGGCCAAAAACACAAACCCCAATGCGGTTGCGGCCAGCAGGAGCGGGTTGAGGGTGCGGCGGGTGCGCCGGGACAGCCAGACCTGGGTCGCCAGAAGGATGGTCAGCAGGAGCAGGCCGGCCGCCCACACCACTCCCCTCGTACCTGCCGACGCCGTCTTCTGGCGTCCGTAGGCGTCGGCAAGTGGGTCCGCATTGGCTTTGTCCAGGGCGTCGGTGGCGGGCAGAAGTGTCTGGTGCATCAGCAGGTTCGCCTGCCGGTAGAGGGTCAGCGTTTGGGTGTCCCCCCCGCGCCCGTGCAGGAGCCGTGCTTGAGCAACCAGGGCCTCGTAGTTGCCCAAATTGTAAGTGAGGGTCTGGATCGGGACGCGCTCGGCGTCGCCGTAGGTGATGTTCTCGGCTGCCTTCACGAGCGTCTGGCTCACTTCCAGGCGGCGCGCGTTGTATCCCTTCTCGGACTCTGCCCCACGGCCCGGCGGGGCGATCAACTCGTTGGCGACATTCGCATCCATGTCGGCCAAGCCTGCCTTGATGCGCTGGGCGGCGACGATGCTCGGTGCGGCGTCCAGGCCGACAGCCTTGACGGCAGCGTAGTGCTGACGTGTGCCGAGGAAGACGGCCAGGAAGAGCAGAAACGCGGCGATCCAGATCGCGCCCAGGGACACCTGTAGCCGCTTCGGCGTAGTCCAGGTAGAGGCCGGAGCCCCCCCCATCTCCAATCGTGGGGGAGCCGGATTAGGAAGGGGAGCCGGAAAAGAACCCGAAGAGGATCGCGGCAAGGGTGGCGGGGCGGCGACGCTCATGGGCGGCCTCCCACTTCGCGCAGGGTCAGGCGGGTCCAGCAGCCCAGCGTGATCTCATCGCCGGCCTTGATAGGTGTCCGCACACCGGCGGGGACGTCCTTGCCGTTGAGCTGTGTGCCGTTGGACGAGCCGACGTCCAGCAGGACGAAACTGCCGTCCGGCTCGCGCAGAAGTTTGGCGTGGCGGTGCGAGACGCCTGTGTCGGCGAGCGGGATTTCCGGATGGATGTCCTGCTTGTCGCTGCGCCGCCCGATCAGGTTCTCGGCCAGGTCCAGCGGGAACGTCCGCTCCGGCTCGCCGTCGGGGAAGGGGATGGCCGGGTCGGGGTCCACATAGAGGGAAGCATCGGCGACGGCGACGACTTCCAGTGAGGGAGCTAGAATCTCTGCGGCCCTCAGTTCTGGGGGAGCCGGAGAGGGTAGGATAGGCGGGTCCACCGGGGCGGTGGGGGCGGCTGTGCCGGTCTGGAAGTCATGGCGGCAGACCTCGCAGAACCGGGCCGTGCCTACGCGCACCGTGCCGCAGTCGGGGCAGACTTCGCCCACCGCCGAATCAGGGGACGCGGAGACGGAAGAGGGCGCGGTAAGCGGCGCCCCTACGGGTCCTAATCCGACTCCCCCCAAAAAACCGGCGGTGGTAGAGGCCGGAGGGCCTCCCACTCCTGAGCCACCGATCTTCGCGCCGCAGACGGAGCAGTAGTCAGGGTCATCGGAGGCATGTGTTGGGTCTTTTGGGCAAGTGTACGTCATCTAAGCGCCTCCCTCCGGGCGTCGGCCCGCCCGTGACGTCCGGGTCGAGCCTAAGTCCAAGTCCATCTCGTCCGCCTTCGCCACTTTGGACTTCAACCGCACCGTGCCCTCGCCCGCGTTGACGATGTCCACGACTTTGGCGAGCCGCCGGGTCGTGTCCTCGTTGCCCGACTCGTGAGCGAGTTTGGCCGCCCGGCCCAGCAGAGACGTGGCCGCATCCAGATTTCCCTGCTCCCGCGCCTCCAAACCCTCCTGGATGGCCGACGCCAGCTCCTCCTGGCCTGTGTAGTGAGCGACCTGGACATTGATGCGGGCGGAGAGCGCCTCGTCGTCGGTCCAGGTGGCGACGATGGGGGCACCGGTCACTTTGGTCTCCGCGCCGGGTGGGCCATGGACGATACTCGCCCGGCAGCCTAATACCTCATCGCCGACGTCGCCCGCCGTCAGTTCCACGGCGACGTAATAGTCCCGCGACTCGCGGCCCCACGCGCCGGTCGGGTAGTCCCGCGATTGGCCGTCCACCTGGGCGAAGCGATCCGTCAGGACAGCGATCTCCGGACTCATCTGCTTGCAGGCGAGTACGCGGGCGCTCTTTGGAGTCCAAAGGCGTAGGCGGACGTCGCCGACCGCCCGGCCTAGGGCGTTAGTGATGGCCGCGTGAAAGTCGGCCTCGATGCCCGATGGGTCGGGGATGATCTGGGCCGTGCCAAGCAGCTTTTGGGAGATCTTCTGCAACTGCTTGGGCTGCCAGTCCGTGCCCACCCCCCGGCAGTCGCACTGGAAGACGCCTTCACTCCGGTCTAGGGCCTGGTTCAGCGCCGTCTCGTCATCAGCGTCGTTCTTGCCATCAGTCAGGAACAGGGCGTAGCCGATGCCGCCCGGCCTTTTGGCGAACTCTTCCAGGGCCATATTCAGGCCAAGTGACATATCTGTCCGTCCGCCCGCTTCCAGCCGCCGCACCTGGGCGTCGGCGGCGGCCTTGTTGGCGGGCGTGGCCTGGGCCAAACTAAAGACACGGGTGGGATAGTTGGAGAAGGCGGCGACAAAGAAGTAGGTGCTTTCGTCGAGCATCCCGATGGCCTTGCGCGTGGCATATTTCACGGCGTCTATGCGGTCTCCCTGCATAGACCCGGAGACGTCTAAGATCAGGCCGACGGTGCCGCCGCCCGGCGTGGCGACGTCCGCGCCATCGGCGGTCACGGTGACGACGGCATCCAGGCGGTTGGTGCCGACGGGCAGGTAGGGGTTAAAAAACGTGTCTACGGTGAATGGCATGGGCTGTGATTCCTTTGCAAGTGTTCAGGCCGAGTTCTGGGGGTCCGGAGTTCTATCTCTGTCCTGGCCGATCCTATCCCTGGCCGCTCGGATCCTATCCCTGTCCGGTTCACGTTCGTTCCGGGCCTGTCCCTTCCCTCGGAGGGAAGGGCTTTGGAGGGGAGGGAAGGGCTTCAGATAAAGAGGGGCCCTCCGGGGCGCCAGCGCTTGGGTGGCGAACCTTAGCGAGACGGGAGAGGATCTCACTCCCAAAACCAATGGCCGGGCCGGCTCCGCCCGTTGTCACCCCAGCGCCAGCACGGCGGCGGTGACGTTGTCGTGCCCGCCCTCGGCCAGCGCGAACTCCACTAGGCGGCGGCACAGCGCAAGAGCATCGGCCCCTGGAGGCACGCCGCCCACCAGAGATTCCAGCTCTTCGGACGAGTCCGCGTAGTTCCACAGACCGTCCGAGCAGAGCAGGAGCAGGCCGCCGTCGGCCGGCAGAGGGAACGTCGCCGCCGAGGGCTCCAGGGGATCGTCCCCGTTCAAGGCCCCCAGGCAGCGCGTGATAGCGTGGGCCTGCTTGGAGCGCGAAGCCTCCTCAAGTGACATCTCGCCTGCATCTACAGTCTCGTTTACCCACGAGTGGTCGTGGGTCAGAAGACGCGCCCCGTCCGGCCCGATCCAGTACGCGCGGCTGTCCCCGGCCCAGCCCACCGTGATCGTCCTTTGATGGACCACGGCGGCCACGAGCGTCGTGCCGGGTGGTCCTAACGTCTCATGGTCGCGCCGATACGGGATGGTCCGAGCCGTCGAATGGGCCTCCTGAATGGCCTGGATCATGTCCGAGATTGACACGGGGGCGTCGGCGTGCAGGGCGGACCGCAGGGTGTCGCGGGCGGCGATGCTCGCGAGCGCCGAGGCGATGTCCGCCTCCTGGGCACTGGAAACGCCGTCGCAAACGACCAGCACGTAGGCGGCTGCGCCGCCGAGGTCTTCCACGGCCAGGGCGACGTCGTCCTGGTTATTCGCGTGGCGCAGGCCCCGGTCGGAGACGGCGGCGAAGCCAAGCACGAGGGCAGTCTCGACGTGGTCGCGCGGCAGGGCAGTCCGGGCAGGTGTGGGCCTCGTGCGCTTGATGCCGCAGGCCAGGCAGTAGCTCAGGGCGTCGGTTTCGTCCGGCCCGGCCCCGCACCGGCAGCGGTCGTCAGTCTGGGCAGGAGCGTCCGGGGCCGCATTGGGGGTCAGGCAGGCGCCGCAGGATTCACAGAAGCGGGCGTTGTCGGCGGCGTCTGCGCCGCATTCAGGACAGGGCATAGTTGGTCTTTCAGCGATGGCCCCCCTCCCCCATTATCAGGGGTCGGAGGGACTCATAACAAAACCTTTCATTTCTCCTAGAACAGCGTCCGGGGCCGCACCTGGTTAGCCTGGTCCACGAACACCGTGCGCTCCTTGGGCGTCTCAGCAAGATGGGCGCAGGCGCGGAGTTCCCGCTCGGCCCCCTCACGCAGCGCCTTGAGCTGCATAGCCTGGCCCAGTACCCGGTCCGTGTCGCTGGCCGGGAAGACACGCGCCTCCATCTGGGCCACGGCCGTCAGGAACAGGTCGGCGGAGAACCGGTGCAGGGCTATGCCGTCCAAAGCTAGAGCTTGGATCGCCTGCGATGCCTGGATCAGTTCGGCGGCGTTGGGCGGGGCGGGTGTCGCGCTGATCAGCACGCGGGCAAGGGCGAGCTGGGCAGGCACGTACAGGCTGGACGCGGCCGGGACGCGGCCGTAGGCAGCGACGGCCCCGGCGCGGTCGCCCAATGCAGCCCGGCAGCGGGCCAGGCCGAAGGCGGCGCTGGCGTAGCTGGGGTCGGTGCGCGAGATGACGTCATAGAGCCGGGCGGCCGTGTTCCCGTCCCCGGCCATCTCGGCGGCGAGGGCGCAGGCGAGCTTTGGGGCGAGTTCGCCGGGCAGTTCGCCGTAGACTCGGTCGAAGGCGGCGTAGGCCTCGGAGGCTTTGCCCTGGATCAGGCGGCACCGGCCCCGATACCAGTGGACGCGCCAGTCAAAGGCGTCTTTCTCCTCGACATCTTTGAGTGTGAGTTCGGCCTTGTCGGTGTGGCCCTCGGTCATCTGGGCGAGGGCCAGGCGCAGGGGCGCTTCCGACGAGTCGGGGAACTTGCTGGCCGTGTTGTGCAGGGCGTTCGCAAGCCGGGCCGGGTCGGCACCACCCAGGGCCAAAACGGCGTTCGCGGCGGGGTCTAAAGGATCCACCTTCAGCAGAGGCAGTAGGTGTTCACTGGGGGCCGTGATGGCGTCCGCGCCCACATCTAACAAGGCATCGCCTCCGAACAGGATGCTCTCGGCGGGGCGGGGCGTGCCCTCCTCGGCGACGATCTCGCGCAGGACGCCCAGCAGTTGGTCGCCCATCTCGTCGGCCGTCTGGAAGCGGTCGTTGGGGTGTTCGCGGGTCGCCTTGCGGAGCCAGCGGTCCAGCGACTCATACTTTGTCAGGATGGTCTGCGACTCGCGCGGGGGCAGCGTGTAGAGGTTTGCGCCCTGGAGAGGGAAGTCCATCAGCAGGACGGCCAGAGTCCGGGCGACTGTGTACAGGTCCGAGACGAACGAGGGAGCGTCATCGGCCTCGGGCGCGGAGTAGCCCTTGGTGCCGTAGACGTCGCCGCCTAGGTCATCAATGCGCCGGACGCCGCCCATGTCAATGAGCTTGACGTCATCGTCCTCCAGCATGCAGTTGTCGGGCTTGAAGTCGCAGTAGACCAGGCCCTGACGCTCTAAGTAGGCGAAGGCAGGCAGAATGGCGTAGATATAGGCGATAGCTTCTGGGGGGGGTAGCGGGCCGCGCTCCTGCCGGAGCGCCTTCAGTGTCTTGCCGCCCACATACTCCATGACGATGTAGCCGTCCGCGCCCAGCGTCACGAAGTTGTAGACACCCACCAGCTTGGGGTGCTTGACAGCGGCCAAGAACTGTCGTTCGGTCACGGCCGCCTGGGCGGAGACGGCGTCTTTAGAGTTGAGCAGGCCCTTCAAGACCACCCAGCGGGACAGCACGTTGTCCCAGCCTAAGTAGATCCAGCCCAGGCCGCCGAACGCGATGGCGCCCTTGACCTCATACTGACCGGCTACGACGTTGCCGGGCTTCAGGGTCGGGATGAACGAGTATTCCTGCCCGCACTGGGGGCAGAAGCCCTTCTCATTGTTGACCTTCGCGCCGCAGTTGGCGCAGAACCGCTTGCGTTCCGGCACGACCGGATCAGCCAGCAGCGATTGCAGGGGGTCCAAAGAGGGAGTCGGGGGGAGCGTGACCAGCCCCGCGCCCAAGGCCCGCCGCGTGCTGCCGCGTGAGCCTCGGCTGCCCGTCCGCCCGCTGCGCCCAGACCCGGTCCGTCCGGACCCGGTCCGCCCGGAGAACGGCGAGGAAGACGACGAAGACACGGCCGAAACGGCGGACGCCGTGGACCGGGTCGAGGCGGGGCCTGCCGAGACGGCGCTCCGCACAGACCCGGCCGCCGCCGCTGCCGCGACCAGGGACTTGCCCACAGGCGCCCGCCCACAGTCCTCACAGACGCCGTCTACGATCTTTCCGGAGCAGCCCGGCCTCTGACAGTTATCCATACGTTAAGTTATGACACGGGAACGGCAATTTGGTTGCACGTCGGCGGCGGAAAGGCGGGAATTATTTTCGGACGTTACGCCGCGATCCGCGAGGAGACAAATCCCTCTCGCCTTTCCGTTCGCCTCCGGCTTGTCGGAACGACTACGCGGCAGACTTTACCGCCTTTAGCCGCTGCGCCAGCCGCGCCTCATATTCCGAAACCAGTGGCGCGGCCTCGTCCAGCGGCGTGGGGCGGCACTTCAGTAGGCGATCTGCCTCGCCCGCTAGGGCGTCCAAAGCGGGGTCGGGAGTCAAGCCACGGGCGGCATAGGCCTGTGCCTTGACCCGCAGAGACGCGAGGCAGCCGCGCAGCTCGTCACAGGCCTCCATCGGGGCCGTGTTGGACACCAGGGATGCCCTCTCGGCCACTAAGTCCGCCTGTGTGGTCTGGAGCCAGCGGTCAAGCCCGATTCGGACGGGCTTCCACTTTCCCTGCCCCAACGCCGCGTCCAAAGAGTCCAGCCAGACCCCTAAATCGGAGACTGACGCGGCCGGCAGGGGCGGCGGCACGGGTTTGGCCGTTACGATCGCAGACTGGCAGCAGGCGTGGGCGGCGACGCACTGCCGGTTCAGGTCTCCTAGCTCTTGCAGCAGGCGACGGGCGCGGCCTAGATCGGCCCGCACGGCGTCCCGCTGGCGGGTCAGTTCGTCTAGCCAGACACGCGCCCGCGCCAGCAGAGGGGCCATTTCGGCGTTGAAGTCGGTGTGGACGCCCAGTGGGTCCGTCTCGACCCGTGCCCGCAGAAAGTCTATCTTGCGCCGGGCCGCGAGGAGGTCCGGGGGCGTGGTCTCGCCCAACGCATCGGCCTGCGCCGTGAGCCTCGCCGCCTCTGTGTCGGCCTCGGCCAGCAGCGGCTCCAAGCGGTTCCAGGCGGCGTCAATCGCCAGGATGGTGTTTTTGGTGGCGTCGAACGCGCCCATCATCGTCGTCAATAGCTGTAGGGGAGTGAGAGAGACTGTGCTGTCCGCGACGGAAAGCAGCTCGCGCTGGGCGAGCGGGGCGGGGGCGGTGGGCATTAAGACGGACGGCCCTGAGAGCAGCTGGTCAATGTCGCGTAGGGAGCGCTCGGAGGGCCAGAGCCGGGACGCGGACTTCCGCAGGGCTTGGGCGTGGTTCAGAGTGTCTGTAAGCAGTCCAAGCGACTGCCAGAGCTGGTCCATCGCCGCCAGCGCGGGCCGCACCTTGTCCTTTGTGATGCCGACGAGGCCGTCCCCCGCCGTCCCCCGGAGGCGCTTGTAGGTGAACAGGTCGTCCAGTTCCAGCAGGTTGGAGCTGGCAAGGTTGAGCTTCCCCTGCCACTCGGCCAGCGTCGCGTCTATCTGTTCCAGCGTCACGCCCCGTTCCTTCCCGCCGCATCACCCTCACCCATAGTATAACACAAAGGCGGCATTCGGCACTACGTCTTTCGGGGACACTCGGCTTATTGCTGGTCACGGGGGCGCTCCTGTGGGGGCACTGTTATGAAGACGCGAACGTTTGGCGGAGATGGCCTGGCCGTCTCTGAGGTCGGGTTGGGCTGCTGGCAGATCGGCGGTGGGGATTGGGGCGAGATGAGCGAAGACGAGGCCCTAGCGATCTTGCAGGGCGCGGTCGCAAGTGGGATCACGCTTTTTGACACCGCCGACGTCTACGGCGGAGGGCGCAGCGAGTTGCTGATTGGGCGTTTTTTGAAAGAGACGCCCCGCCCGGTCTTCGTCGCGACCAAGCTGGGGCGGTCGTCGCCGCCTGGCTGGCCCGGCAACTTCACCCGCGAGGCCGCCCCCAACGTCCGAGTAGGAGACGGAGGCGGGGATGAAAGAGTCATAGATTTCGCCGCCGGTGCCCCCATAGACGATGTCGTTGGTCAGGGTGATCGGGGCGGTGTTGGCGGCGGTCGTTTCACAGAGGCTACCGCCGATGGCGGCGTGTTGCCCGTGATGAGGCAGGCCGTCACGGTGACCGTGCTGGGACCGCCGGTTGGTTCAGTGCGGATAGGGCGATTGCTCTGTCAGGGCGGATTTCCACTCACCTGGACCTCTCGGTAAACGCAAAAGCCGGCCGGCCCATCCTGGAAGTCGAAGCGCACCACCGCCACGCCCACGGCCAGGACGTGTCCCGCCCGGCCGTGGGTCACGATCTCGGACGACCCGCCCACGCAGTCTAGGGAGGCGGAAGGGACCAGGACTGTGAACTTGGTGGGGTCGGAAACGAGCGACACGGAGACCGAATACCGCTGGCTCGCCCGGCCGTCGGAGTGCCCGGCAAACGTCGCGATGCGGGTCAGGTCGTAGCCCGCCGGGTGGCGGGCCGTGTTCAGCGTGAAGGTCAGCGAACTGCCCGCCCCATAGCCCCGGAACGTCTTCCCGTCGTCTTGAGTGTTCGGACCGCCGGAGCCGTTCCTCGTCGTGCCGTTGCGGAGAGCGTCGGCATTCGAACCTCCTCCGACGGACTCGGCCCCCAACTCCAGGGCCGCCGTGCAGTCCGCGCTGCCCAGGGCGACCAGGCTCCCGGGCACCAGATCGTCTTCAAACGCCGCCTGCGAAGCCGTGCGGACGCGCGCGATCGGTATTAGCTCGGAGGCGACGGGAATTGGGGTCAGCCCCAGCCCCCGCCCGTCGAACACGGACACGCCCGGCGGGACCTTGGCCACTACCGCCTCGCCCTCGCGCACATCCTTGACAACACTGACGGACCGGCCGCCGTCCCAGAGGGGCTTGCCATTCAGCGTGATCACCGCATTGGGCGCGGGGGCGGGGAAGGCGACGTCCGC
>JAYTRQ010000579.1:0-3629 GCA_043746125.1 Armatimonadota bacterium
GTCGCTCGCGAGATTGCCCCTAACGGGGATGGAAACCTCGGTTTGGAGTGGTCCGCTACTCCTTTCTTCAGGAGGGGGTGGAGAGTCTTAAGCAGGGGCAGCAGGAGTGGGCAATAAAATGTAGTTCCGCTGAACTTGCGGTCCAATGCCCGCGTGTTTTTTGGGAGAAAAGGCGGGAGGAAACGGAAGAGGCCTGATGTACAACGCACCAGGCTTTTTTTGTCAGAAATAAGGAAGCACTTTGTTGCATTGGGGCGGCAAGGCAGCACTTGGCCCGGAAGCAGGGGAAGTGTCACACGCTAGATTCATCCGGGCATTCATCTGGTGAGGGCACAGGCCGTTATGCCGCCAAGGGAGAGAGGGATCGTTTTGTCACGTCCACTTGACAGTTTTACACCAAACTTGACCGTTCTCGGTAAGCCGCGCGAGCCGCTTTTGACTCTGGACCTGTTCGTGGTCACGCCGCTGTTCGGCGGCGGGGTAACGGCTCGGGAGGTGGATCAGGACAGGCCTGTGGCCGGCAAGGCCGTTCGGGGGCATCTGCGTTTCTGGTGGCGGGCGTGTCGGGGGGTGCAGTATACCACAGTCCGGGAGCTGTTCGCGGCGGAGGCGGCGATCTGGGGCAGCACAGAGCGGCCGGCCGCCGTGGGGGTTGATGTCGAGATTATAGACAAAGGGCAAGTTCGTGATTTCAACACCTGGCGATCCGATCCTGCCATGCCCCATTATGGCTTGTTCCCGTTCTTCCCCCAGCCGGCCAGGAATGGTCAGCCGGGGAAGCCAGCCGCCGCGTGCATCGAGGGGGTCCACTTCCGCCTGCGCCTGATGGGGCCGGAGGCACACCGGGCCGAAGTCGAGGCCGCCGTGTGGGCCTGGATCATGTTCGGCGGGGTGGGTGCTCGGACGCGGCGCGGGTGTGGGACGCTGTTCTGCGAGCATGACGGGTTCAGATCGACGCGAGAGACACTGTCGGCACAGGCACACTCCCACATTCTGCAGGGGGAACGGGTGCTCGCGGTGCCGATGCTGTCCGGTGGAAGGATCCTGGTGGCCAAGGAACTGGCCTGGCAGGAGACCGCGAAGCAGTCCTGGACAACGGCCGTCGTGGCAATGCAGGAGTTCCGGCAAGGCGTCAACTTCGCCCGCAACCCAGGCCTACTGCCAAGCCGCCCTGGACGCAGCCGATGGCCGGAGCCGGACTCAATTCGGGATCTTGCGAACATGGCGGCCGGGCGGCGGCTGACGACTGTCCATTCGCCGGCACACCCCGCGCGGCCCTTCTTTCCGCGGGCAGACCTGGGATTGCCTATCGTATTCCACTTCATCAATGAGCCCTACGGCGAGACGCTACAGCCGATCGCTCATAAACTTTCGCAGTCACGTATGTCTTCACCGGTAATCTTGAAGGCACTGCCGCTTTCGACGCGAGCGGCGGTGCCGATGGCAATCTTGCTCAATGCGCCACACATATGGGACAAGGCCGCGCCTAACCTTGGCTTCAGGGGGGGTGCCAGTCTGCCGAAGAGTTGCTACGACCAGTCGATTAGCGCCACCCGCATTGCCAACGTCCCCCCGATGGGCGGCCAGCTGGTACGTGAGGCGTTCTGGGACTTTGCGAAAGGGAAACTGGCCACGACGAAAGGGAAATGGGATGGCCTAGAGGTAACACTGCCATGAGTTACGTGCTGGCACTGGCGCTAGGGCCGGTGCAGGAGTTTATCGCGGCGGCGCGCAAGGCGCGGGATTTGTGGGCGGGGTCTCAGATGCTGTCGGATTGTTCCGGCGCGGCGGCGCAGGCACTGCGGGCCGGCGGCGCTAATCTGGTCTTCCCGGCCCCGGACGATCTGAGCCGAGGAGCGTCTGTCGTCAACAAGATCGTCGCCATTGTCCAGGACGGGGGCGATCCGAAAGGGCTGGCTGAGGCGGCGCGGACGGCGGCGCGTGGCGTCCTGACCACGCGGCAGGCAGAGTTGCTGGCCGTGGTGCGCAGCAAGGGAGCGTCGGATGCAGTGGACACGGCGCTGATGACGGCGCAGGTCGGGGACTTCTTGGAGTTCTACGCCGCATGGCACCCGTTTGCGGATGACGCAGAGTACGACGACGCCCGGCAATGGACGGACAGGCTACTGGCGGGGCGCAAGGCACTACGTGACTTCGGGCCGCCCCCGCCATCGCCGGGGCGACAGAAGAGTGCCCTGGACCCGTCGCGGGAGAGCGTCCTAGACGTACCCCCGCGCAACGATCCGCGCCATGCTGCCCGCGTGGCGCAGCTGGCTCGTCTGCAGGTGCGGCCCACGGAGTTTCTGGACGGGGTGTCGCTGATCAAGCGTGCCGCCAGTCTGCAGCAGTTCGCGTCTGTCTCGCGCGTGGCCGTGGACCCGTTCATCCGTCGGCTCGAGCGGGACCGCCCCGAGGTGCTGGCTGCGCTGCACGATCTGGCGGAAGTGCTGGCAAAGGCGCGGAATGAAGAAACGCCGGTGCAGAGGATCAAAGGTCGTCACCTGGCGCATTACAGCGCATTCCCCTACGACACGCAGTTGTTCTACGACGAGAAGCCACTGGATGAGTTCATCGGCAAAGAGGTGACTAAGGCGCAGGATTTCCAGCGCCTGGTGCGGGAATCCAGGGGGCCGCAGGAACTGGGGATAAGTGAAATATCGCCATACTTCGCCATTCTAGTCGCCGACGGTGACCGGATGGGCAAAGCGATCTCGGCGATGGGCGCACCGGAAAGGCATCAGGAGCTATCGCGGGCATTGTCCAGGTTCGCCGGGGACGTGGAAACGATCGTCGCCGGACACTGCGGGGCCTTGATCTACAGCGGCGGCGACGACGTGCTGGCGTTCTTGCCGCTGGACCGCGCGCTGCCCTGTGCCGACAAGTTGCGACGAGCGTTCACGGACGGGCTGGTAGGGCTGGGATTGGGTGATCCGCCCAACAGTCCGCCGACGCTCAGCGTTGGCGTCTCCATCGGACACTTCGGCACAGCCCTGGACCGGCTGCTGGCGTGGGGGCGCGGGGCAGAACAGCAGGCCAAGACGTTGCGCAATGCGCTGGCGGTGACGCTGCACACGCGTTCGTCGGGCGAGGTGGGCATTAGTGCGGTCGCTTCCTGGGACGAGGACCCCGTACCGGGTCGGTGGGACCGCTGGGTGGCGGCTTACCGCGCCGATGCGGTCCCGGCGGGCCTTGCCTACAAGTTGCGGGGGCTGGCCGATGAGGTCGAGCAGGCCGCACAGAGCGGATACACTACGGCGAAACTGCTCGACGCTGAAGTGGGGCGGCTTCTGGACAAGTCGCGTAGCCGCCGGGGGAGGACAAAGATTGAGGTCGCGCTGGCCCAGGACATCTTGACGCAGGTGGGCGACAACCCGGAACGGCTTAAACGGGTCGTCACGGAGCTGCTGATCGCGCGCCACTTGGCGCGGGTGCAGGAAATTGCCGAGGGGCCGCTCGCGTCTAAGGGAGGGAACCGATGAGCGACGCAATACTGGGGAACTTTGTCGACCTGCTGCTGAGGCCTCGTGACCCGATCCTGTTGCGGGACGGTCGCCCCTTCGCTGCCGAGCCGGGGGCGCGAGCGCGCACCCTGCCGTGGCCGATGCCCCACACGGTCGCCGGTGCCCTGC
>JAYTRQ010000580.1:0-3621 GCA_043746125.1 Armatimonadota bacterium
GTGCCGAAAGGGGAGCGCGACATGAGGTTCCGGCCTTTCGGTTCAAGCATCCCCAAACCCATGACCGAGGAGGAGAAGTTCCGGCGCTACGGGCAGACGCTTACCGTTTCCCTAGTGGGTGAGTGGTCTTTGCTGAGCCGGAGTGAGGCATTGGAACGCCTGACTCAGCGGATGATAGAGGTGTCACCCGCCGAACTGGCACGTTTGGACAGGCAGAGCCGGCAGTTCTCGCCGTACCGCAACTTGGACACGCCAACGTGGATGGTAATCCAGCCGGACGAGGTGGAGCGGATACTGGATGCGCCCTACTCGGCCATCGGACTGCTGGGTGTCGTCAGCTTCCACGCGAACGGCTTCGTGCGCGAGAAGGCGCTGGCCCGGCTGGCGGCCCTCCGCTCAGGCTCCGAACTGCCTTTCCTGCTGCTCCGGCTCAATGACTGGGTGCAACCGATTCACGAAGCGGCGGTGGGGGCTTTGCGAACGCGACTGACGCCTGATTACGCCGCCGCGTTCGTCCGGTGCCTGCCGATTTTGTTTGAGTTGGAGGGTCCCCGTAGGCGCGACTCTGGGCCGTGGCTTCAGGCCGTCTCCGACCTCTTGAAGCAGCCCGAGTGTGAACTGGCCCTTTGGGACGGCTTGGGCATGGGCGAAAAGAGCGTTCGACGTCTGTGCTTTCGGCTTCTGGCCGAGTCGTTTCACGTGTCTTTAGAGCGAGCGGTCCAAGAAGCTCTAGCCGACCCCGACCCAGGACTACGGCGCACGGCGGCGGTCTGTGCCAGGGAGCGTCTGGATGCGGAGCAGTTCCAAACGCTGCTGCCCCGGCTGGGGCGCGACGCGGCGCCGTCGGTCCGGCGGGAGGGGCTGCAAGGCGTGGTCGAGCGTCTGCCGGAAACTGCCGAAGTGCAGCTTAGGGCGGCTCTCCTTGACGGCCGTTCTTCCCTGCGCGAGATAGCCCAGTATTATCTAAAGCGCCGACACGGCGTAGACACGGCGGCGTTCTACCGAGCGACGCTGGTGGCGGGCGGGGCTTCGACGCTCCTCGCCGCCATCGGCGGGCTGGGAGAGACCGGCACGATGGCGGATGTGGCGCTCGTGCTGCCTTACTTGTCTCACCCGCTCACGAAGGCACGGAAGGCCGCCGTCCGGGCGCTCGGATGCCTGGGCGGGGACGCGCACGTTGCCTCGCTGCTGGCGGCTTTGAGGGACGTAAGCCCAAGCGTGACGCGGGAGGCGTGCGCGGCCCTCAGACTCCGCATGGCCTCGGTTGACCCAGAAGCGCTCTGGCAGGTGTTCGTGTCTCAGGAGCCGCCCCACGTGCGCCTCGCCTTGCTGTCCCTGCTGGCTCAGGTCGGCCGGTGGGAAAGTATTCCTTACCTGGTAAGGGCTTCGGCGGACGGGGACGTGGTCGTCAGAGACAAGGCAGGGGAACAGATGGAGGCCTGGGTCAACGGGGGTATGGCGAGCTTTATGAAACCGACGCCAAAACAGATCGCTCGTCTGCGTGAGGCTTTGGTTGAGAGTCCGAACGCCAAACTCAAGGCAGTAGTCGTAGATTGGGAGCGTAAACAGCGTGTTGATGCGTGAAAGCCGGCGCATGGAGGCCGTCCGCCCCTCCCACATCCCCGTCATCGCCTCCCTTCTGCGGGAGTACCCGGACGCGATCACGCTGGGGCAGGGCGTGGTCCATTACGCCCCGCCGGACGAGGCGCGCGAGGCTATCGGGCGTTTCTACGCCGACCCGAACAACCACAAGTACAAGGCGGAAGTCGGCATCCCGCCTCTGACAGAGGCGCTCCGAAGCAAACTGAGAGACCAAAACGGGTTCGTCTTCGGGCCGGACAGCCAGGTCGTCGTCACGGCGGGCAGCAACATGGCGTTCTTGAACGCGATCTTGGCCGTCTGCGACCCCGGCGACGAGGTCATCGTGCCGGTTCCGTATTACTTCAACCACGAGATGGCGATCACGATGGCATCTGCCCGACCCGTCCTGGTGCCGACCACTTCAGACTATCAACTGCGCCTGGATGCCATTGAAGCGGCCATCACGCCCAAGACGCGGGCGATTTTGACGGTCTCGCCCAACAATCCGACCGGCGTCGTACTCAGTGAGGCGTCACTGCGGACGGTCAACGACTTGTGTCGGCTGCGGGGTCTGTATCATATTAGCGATGAGGCGTACGAGTACTTCGTTTATGATGGCGTCCGCCACTTCTCGCCTGGCAGCCTCCCGAACAGCGCGGGGCACACGATCTCGCTGTTCACGCTCTCCAAGACTTACGGGTTTGCGTCCTGGCGTATCGGGTACCAGGTCATCCCCGATCATCTCTATGAAGCGGTCAAAAAAGTTCAGGAAACTAACGTCATCTGTCCACCGGTCATCTCCCAGTTCGCGGCTTTGGGAGCCTTAGAAGCGGGGGAGGCCTTCTTACAGCCTCGGCTGGCCGAAATGGCGGCGACGCGCCGGATCGTCCTGGGCGAACTGAAACCCCTGCACGACTTCTGCGACGTATCGCCATCTGATGGAGCGATCTATCTGTTTCTCAGGCTGGACACGGACATCGCACCGATGACACTGGTGGAACGGCTGATCCGTGAACATAGAGTCGCTGTCATGCCGGGCACGGACTTCGGCCTGACGGATGGCTGCACGCTGAGGCTCTCCTACGGCGCACTGCCGCAGGCGCTGGCCGCCGAGGGGCTGGGGCGTCTGGTCTGTGGTCTGCAAGCGATTGTAGGGAGGGGGAGCCAGTGGTTTTAGGTCTGCAACTGGATACGGCCTGGGAAGACAAAGGGGCCAATCACGCCAATCTTGCCGCTCACTTGAGTGAAGCCCGTCCGGAGGCCGGAACCCTGGTCGTTCTGCCCGAAATGTGGGCCACGGGCTTTAGCCTGGACGTGCATGCCGTCACCGAAACGCCCGGCGGCGAAACGTGGGCATTCATGGCTGAGCAGGCGAGGCTGTATGGCATCACCTTATTGGGCGGTATCGTCACGACTGGCCCGGATGGATTGGGCCGGAACGAGGCCGTCGCCTTCGGACCCGACGGCTTGGGGGCTGCGCGCTATACGAAGATGCACCCGTTCTCGTTCGGCCTGGAGACGACTCGCTACGGGCGCGGGGGCGAGGTTCTGACGTTTCAATGGCAGGGCGTCACGGTCGCGCCGTTCGTCTGCTATGACCTGCGCTTCCCCGAAGTCTTCCGGCACGCCGCCCGGCAGGGCGCGGAGTTGTTCTGCGTCATCGCGAACTGGCCCGCCATCCGCGAAGACCACTGGATGACACTGCTCAAGGCCCGTGCCATTGAGAACCAGGCATATGTGGTCGGCGTCAACCGCTGCGGGCACGATCCGAGCCTCTCTTATGGCGGCCGGAGCCTGATCTTCGGTCCGCACGGCGAACTGCTGGCGGACGGCGGTACGGGGGAGGGCATCATCCGAGCGCGGCTGGACCTGGACGCGCTGCGCCAGTACCGGCGCGAGTTCCCGGCTCTAAACGACATCCACCCGGACTACCGATGACAGAAGGCCCGGCAGGAGAACCTGCGGGGCCTTCACGAGGCCGAATGTGGCGGCGGCCAGGGCCGCCAGCGGGGTGAGGGGTAAGCCCCGCCTGGTGAGAGA
>JAYTRQ010000581.1:0-3615 GCA_043746125.1 Armatimonadota bacterium
ATCCCATTGCGGTCACAGTAGCCGTTGACGGATGCCTTGCATTCACGAAGAGGTAGGCCGGTTTCCTTGCGTAAATCCCTGGACAAGCGCATCCGGGAAAGCAGCAACTTTGATACAGGCGCACACAAGCGGGCCGACAGAAACCCGTCGTGTGAGGTACCCGGATTGGGCGTATTGGGCGGCGGAGGCCAGAGCGTTGGTTGAGACATGGGAGTTAGGCGCTGTTGGTCGGCGTGAACATTGCGATGACGCGCTGCAAGTCGGCCTCGGTGTCCACTCCTACCGTGTCATGCGGGGTCTCGGCGACGTAGATGGGAACGCCGTTCTGCAAGAAGCGCAGTTGATCCAGGCTCTCCGATAGCTCCAGGCTGGACTGCGGCCAGCCGTGGAACGCCTTCAATGCTTCGCGCGTGTAGGCGTACAGGCCGATGTGCTTGTAGTGCTGGACTTTCCCCTGGCCCGCCCGGTCGTAGGGGAGGGGGTAGCGTGAGAAGTATAGGGCACTGCCGTCGTCCGCCGTCACGACTTTAACGTTGTTCGGGTCGGCGGCTTCCGCCGCGCTCACGGCCACTTTCAGTGTCGTCACCCGTGCGCCGCTGCCGCTCGTGAAGGGTGCCAGCATCAATTCTAGGTGGTCTGGGCGTAGGGTCGGCTCATCGCCCTGGATATTGACGTAGACGTCCGCGTCGGTCCGCGTCAGGACTTCATGGACACGGTCCGTGCCTGACGGGTGTTCGCGGGTGAGGATCACGGGGATGCCTGCGCTCTCGCAGGACGCCTGAATCTCTGGGCTGTCCGTAGCGACGGCCAGGTCCGTGAGCAGGGGTGAGCGCTTGGCGTTCAGGTAGACCCAGTGGATCATCGGCCTGCCGGCGATCTCCCGCAGGGCCTTGCCAGGCAGGCGGGACGAATTGTAGCGGGCGGGGATGACGCCCATGATTTTGAGGATGTTGGTCATAAAATTAGGAGGCTGGCATCTCACGACCCCGGCGCGGGATTCCCGGTAGACAGTTCGAGCGGTTGAAAACCGCTCGCTAGGCGAGACACCCTCCGGGTGGGGGAGGGGAGCGGTCAGCCAGGGCGGTACGGTCCTCTCTCACGTCCGCAGGACGCCTCGCCTAGCGAGCCGTTTTTAACTACTCGCTTTTTCTTGTTCCTGTCGGTATGTCCGCCAAATCCGCCGGGCGCAGGTGGATCAACTTGATACGCCAGCGTTCGCCGAAACGCTCTTTAACGGCTGCCTCGTCTGCAATCAATCGCTTTCGACCACCCTCCACCCAGTACGTCTCCGGTTGGGGCCAAGAGTAGACGAGTTTGCCCTCGGCGGCCTCGGCCAGCGTTAGGGGCGGGCCGTCAGGAACGATGCCGAGGTCGTCGGGCGAGGGCAGGGACTGAATCAGACGCTGCCACCCGTCGCCGAAGCGCAGGCGGCCACACGTCGGGGAGGCCAGCAGACGCTTGACGCCGCCTTCCACGAACCAGATGCGTGGGTCGTCCTCACCCGGCAGGCGGATCAGTCGGCCCTCTAACTGGGCCGGGGACGCCGAGGCCGACTTGCGGACCGGCCTGGGCGTGCCCCGCTCACTGTCCGACGGGACCGACGTGGAGACGATCTCCACCTGGCCCACTTCGGTCAGGAAAGAAGGCGGGGCGTAGACAGCGACCAACTCGGCCTCGAAATGCCCGGCTTCGTCAATCGGGAACAGGCCACCCCCGCCGCCTTTCACTGTGTAGCTGTAGGACAGGCTCTGGCCGTCTTCGGCGGGCGTGATACGCCGCGCCTCAAGCTGTTTCTCCACGGCCACCCGTTCCAGCACGCGCCACAGGACCAGGCCGGCTGCGGGGGCAGGCAGCTCGCCGGAAGCGGTCTTAGATGGGCCACGTCCGCCCAAAAGGCCGCCGCGTCCGCCGGTCAGGTCAATGGTCGCGGAGACGAAAATGGCCTGCGGGTGGGCGGCGAAGTCCATAAAGCCGCCTCTAGACTTTGTACAGGTGAGACGTCCGGTCCGCCTGGCGCAGCGACTCGCCGATGCTGCCCAATATCTGGCCGTTGATCGGGGCGGCGATGACGATGCCCAGCGCGTCCCGGTGCAGGCGCTCCAGTCCGTTCTCGCGCAGGTAGCCGGACTTGCCTGCGATGGCGATGGCGTCGGTCGTCATCTGTAAGGCGCTCTCGGACAGGAACAACTTGGCACTCATCGTCGCGGCTTCCACGGCCGGGCGACGGTCGGCGGGCAGGGAGGCCATCGAAGCCAGCGAGTAGGCGTAGGTCCGCATGACGCTTAGGGACGAAGCAAGTTGGGAGACGCGGACGCGGACGCTCTCATACTTCTCAAACGAGTTGTTGGCCTTGACGATGTCCAGAAGCCGCCGGAAGGCTCCGAGGGCAATGCCCGTGGCGACGATGCCGGAGTGCAGGCCGGACTGCATGTCAAGGTTGATGATCGGCCCGATGTGGCCCGGCTCGCCGACCCGCTCGGCATCCGGCACCAGGGCGTTGTCAAGCGACAGCGCCCCGCTGTGCGTCCCCTGCAAGCCCATCGAATCCATCGGCTCGCCGATCCGCAGGCCGGGGTTGTCGTCGGGCACCAGGAAGAAGCCCTTGCCTTCCGTCGTGTCCGTCATCACCATGTAAACGCCCGCATGGCCCGCACCCGTGCAGAACGCTTTCTGGCCGGACAGGTGCCAGACGCCGTCTTCCCGGTACGCTTTGGTGTTCAGCACGCTTTTGTCCGCCCCAACGCCGGACTCCGACCAGGCGGACGCGCCCAAAGTCTCGCAGGAGATGCGCGGCAGGTACTTGCGCTTCTGATACTCCGTCCCGGCTCCTGCAATGCGGTTCGTCGTCAGCGTGTGCAGCAGCAGCACGAAGGCCGTGGCGGGCGCAATGCAGGCGATCTGCTCGATGGCATAGGTTACGTTCAGCGTGTCCAGCCCCAGCCCGCCGTACTCGGCCGGCGTCTTCATTCCCAGCAGGCCCAGAGCGGCCAGGGCGCGGACGTTGCTTTCGGGGAACTCGCCCTCGCTCGTGCGCGGCTCCTCCGTGTGAATCGTCAGTTTGCCGTTTATCAGCGACTGTACGGCGTCGCCGATCTTGATGTGCGGGTAAAGCTCGCGCGGGTCTTGATCCCAAGTGAGAACCATAGTAAATGGCCCCTTTCTAACCCTCTCAGTATAGCCCATCGGCGGCGGCGGTGTCAACGAGAGACCCGATGCACTTCTTTACCTGCGTATCAAGCCTAACAAAGCTGCGCGCTCTTCCGATAAACAAGTAAAGATAATAGCTTCGTTAGTCAGGAACCTCCATGCGAGTCTCTCCGCCCAAGGATGAGGCGGCACGGCTGAAAGCCCTCCGCTCTCTGGACCTTTTAGACACGCCACCGGAACAGGATTTTGACGATTTCACACTGCTCGCCGCCTTCATCTGCGGCGTTCCGATTTCGTTGGTCAGCCTGATAGACGAGGACCGGCAGTGGTTCAAGTCCAAAACTGGGTTGGACATGGATGAGACTCCGCGTGACGATGCCTTCTGCGCCCATGCCATTCAGCAGGAAGGACTGTTCGTAGTGCCGGACGCCGCCCAGGACCCCAGGTTTCGCGACAACCCGCTGGTGG
>JAYTRQ010000582.1:0-3606 GCA_043746125.1 Armatimonadota bacterium
CAGACGGTGCTGGTTGCTGCGCTTCGTCTCCTGCTCCGCCGCCGTCAGCACGTCCAGGGCGTGCAGCAGGGCGGCCGGCGCGAACCGGGCCGCCTGCGCCCGCAGATTCGGGCTTTCCTCGACCTCGCCCGCCGCCGTCGGACGCGCCCCGACGCCGACAAACAGCATGTCTCGGAACCGCTCCGCCAGGCTCCTGAGGAACTGCCGGACATCCTTGCCGCTCTCCAGAATGGACCCGGCCAGGGCAAACCCGCCAGCGGCGTCCGAGTCGGCGATCAGGTCCACCACCTGGTCCAAAACGTCGTCCCCGATGGTGCCTAGCACGACCGTGACGTCCTTGGCTGTGACGTGTTCCCGTTGGAACGCCAGCACCTGCTCCAAGAGCGAGAGCGAGTCCCGGTACGAGCCGTCGGCGGCACGGGCGATCAGGGTGACGGCGGCGGCATCCGCCTTGACACCCTCGCTGTGAAGGACTTCGGCGACCCGCGACCCGATCTGCGCGACCGACCCGCGCTTGAACTCGTACACCTGGCACCGGGAGGCAATCGTGATCGGCAGCTTGTCCAGTTCGGTCGTCGCCAGGATGAAGACGACCCGGTCCGGCGGCTCTTCCAGCGTCTTCAGAAACGCATCCATCGCGTCCCGCGAGAGCTGATGGGCCTCGTCAATGATGTAGACCTTGTAGCGGCCTTCCATCGGCGGGAACTTGATAGAGGCGACTAAGTCTCGCACGTCGTCCACTTTGCCGTGCGAGGCCGCGTCCATCTCCAATACGTCCACGAACGATGACGACGCGATGCTCTTGCACGGCCCGCAGATGCCGCACGGCTCCGGGGTGGGGCCGGTCAAACTACCATCGCGGCCTATGCAGTTCAGGGCCTTCGCCATGATGCGGGCGCACGTCGTCTTGGCCGTCCCGCGCGTGCCGGTGAACAGGTAGCCGCTAGCGACTCGACCCTCCCGGATCGCGTTGCGGAGCGTCGTCGTCACATGCTCCTGACCAACCACGTCCTCGAACGTCTGCGGCCGGTATTTGCGATAAAGGGAGACGTATACCATACTTGTTCAGTATACCCTAAGCCGGGCGGGGAAAGATTTTTGTTCAACCGGAAACAATCCTGTCCGCTTTCGGGCTTGGGCGTAGATAATAGAGTGAAAGGAGAACCGCATGGACGACTGCCAGCTATTGAGACAATTCGTAGAGCACGACTCACAGCAAGCGTTTGCGGCCCTGACTGGGCGCTATCTGAGCCTCGTCTACTCCACCTGCCGCCGCGAACTGGACGACGCCGAGACGGCGGAAGACGTGACCCAGGCCGTCTTCCTGATTCTGGCCCGCAAGGCTCCGACTTTGCGCCGGAGCGTCGTCCTCTCCGGCTGGCTCTTCCAGACGGCCCGGTTCGCGGCGAAGAACGCCCGCCTCCAATCTCAGCGGCGGTCGACTTACGAGCAGAAAGCAGCGGAAGAAATGGGGCAGCAACAGGGGCCGGAAGACGCGGTCTGGGCGGAGATCGAGCCGGTCTTGAACCAGTCCCTGGGCGCACTGGGCGAGGGGGAGCGTGACTGCGTTCTGCTCCGCTTCTTCCAGCAGATGAGCTTCGCTGAGGCGGGAATGGCTCTGGGCCTGTCAGAAGAAGCCGCCCGCAAGCGCGTCACGCGGGCCTTGGAGAAGATCCGCCGATTTTTCGAGAAACACGGCGTCGCCGTTCCCGCCGTCGCCCTGGCCGTTCTGCTCACCGCTCACGCCGCGAAAGCAGCCCCACCGGGTCTGCTTCCGGCACTCACAGGGATAACGAATGGTATGGTTACTGGGTCAGCAGGTGTCAGTCTGCTGTCACCCCAGGTCTCACAACTGACAGAAGGAGTCTTACACGCTATGAAGATCGCAAGTCTAAAAATGGCCGCTGGGATTGCGGCCCTCGCACTGGTCGGGACAGCGGCCACTTACGGCGTCGTCCGAGGAGCGGCACCTGCTGTACCTGCGGTCCCACCGGCCGATGCGCCTCACGCCACCACGCCGGTGAGTGCAGTTACCTCGGACCTCATCAAGAGGATGATCGCTGATACCGTCGCGCCCACACAGTATCGTACTGTGGCCCTGACCGGCAAGGTACTCCGGGCAGATGGTGTCACGGCTGGCGGTGTGCATGTCGCTGCGCGAGTGCGAGATTCTTTTGAAAAGAAGCTATGGGGTCCCCACAGTGGTGCAGCCTCGCAAGCCATCATGTTCAAGTCAGGGAGTCTCACACACACACAGCCGGACGGCACCTACACGCTTTACGTGGGAGCCGATCTAGGCTATTACGTTTACGTTGCCGCCGCCGACATCATGGCAAGCAATCCGCCCGATACCGGTCTGGTCGCCGTCGCTGCCGAAAGTGTTCCCAGCGCGAGGGGGGTGACCGTACACGTCTCCGATCTAATATTGATACCTGGCGGGTTCATCACTGGTACGGTAACGGACGAGGCAGGCAAACCAGTTCCGGGCGTCTCAGTCGCAAGCGCTGGGCCGATATCCGAGCCGCATCGCCCAGTCTCCAGCTTGGTACTGACGGACGCTCAAGGACGGTATCGCCTGCGAGTCGCCCCCGGCCAAAGCCGCCCATACATGGCCGATATCCGATACAAGGATTGTGGCCTAGAACTAGGAACCACGGTCACAGTCGCCGAGGGAGAAACTAAATCTGTCAACTTTCAGGTCACACCAGCCAAGTTGTAAGCGACGCAGACCAGGCCGGGAGGGGCAACCCTCCCGGCCTTTTTTTGTCTGTCTGAGGCTGGACTGAAGAACTGTACAAAAAACTTGTCCGCTTTCCGGTCTAGGTGTATACTATACAAACAGAAGACCGAAAGGAGGGACAACCATGACGCCGGATTGGCTGCTCCTACGCCGCTACGCACGGGAAGACTCGCAAGAAGCGTTCGCCGCCCTGACCGCCCGCTACCTGGACCTGGTCTACGCTGTCTGTCTGCGCGAGGTCCACGACCCCGAACTGGCGCAGGACGTGACACAGGCAGTATTCCTCCTGCTCGCCCGTACTGCGCCCGCGTTCCGCTCCAAAACGTCCCTGCCGGGCTGGCTGTTCCGCACGGCCCGGTTCACCGCCCTGAACGCCCGCAAGCGAGAAAAGCGGCGTAAACACTATGAGGAGAAAGCGGCAGCGATGCAGACGCAGGAGTCGGAGCCGGCGGCCTGGGCCGAGGTTGAGCCGCTGCTGAACCAGTCACTGGCGGCGCTGGGGGAGGGGGAGCGCGAGTGCATCCTGCTCCGCTTCTTCCAGCAGATGAGTTTCGCCGAGGCGGGCGCGGCGGTCGGCATCTCGGAAGAAGCCGCCCGCAAGCGCGTCACCCGCGCCTTAGACAAGATGCATCGCTTCTTCGGCAGGAAGGGCGTCATCGTGCCGGGCGTCGCTCTGGCCGCACTGCTCACCGCTCATGCCGCAAAGGCTGTCCCCCTCACCTGCCAGGCGGGCGTCGTCTCCCTCACAGTCGGCACGCTCGCGGGCTACGTCAACGTGGGCCTCACCGGCTCGCACGCTTACCAGATTTCGCAAGGAGCCTTGAAAGCCATGAAGATCGTCCAATTAAAAATCGCCGCCGGTTTCG
>JAYTRQ010000583.1:0-3603 GCA_043746125.1 Armatimonadota bacterium
TAAATGTGCTTGCTGTCAGAGGTGATACGATTGCCGTAGCCCTGCCCGCCACCGCCTTGTCTGCCTAGCAGATGGGACGCATCGGCAGACGAGGATCGACTGGGTCCATTTCAGGCCGTGACGAAGTGCTGGCGATGCGGATACGGCATTGCAAGGGGTGGTGTTTGCCTACAACCCTTGACGTCTCCCCATGTTTCAGACTAAAGACATCACGGAACCCGTGAGGAGACGGCAATCATGGGGAATTGGCTTGGAGACACGCCGGAAGGCGACAGATGGGAAATTCGGCTCTATGGCGTCATCGCCCCCCTCTCAATCGTGGGCCTTGCTCTACTCTGGATCGTCAGCCGTCATGCCGATTTGCACGACAGGAATAAGACGGGACTACGCGGGATGGATGCGGTCGCTTCAGGTCTGACAGCGCTGTGCCTGGCGCTTGCTTTGCACTTCCACTTCTACTGGAGGCTGAGTGAGAGTCCGAGGTTAAGCCAGAGTTACCTTGTTGGCACGACATTTTCTTTGGCGGGAGCAGTGATCAGCCTCCTCTACATGACATGGTGTTTCGTGCGCCTTTTCATCTTGTGAACATCCGACAAGACGTCGTGCAGACGGCGAACCCTGAAGAAGCATGGCCGCCTCTTCCTCCTTGCTCGGTCATCTTTCCTTGACTTCCACCCCCCATTTATGCTATGCTAAAGGCTGTTTTGTTCGCCCGGAGTGGAGCGCCCTCCCGGAGACGCCCAATCACGGGAGAGAAAGAACCACCATGAAAGACGACCCCAAGAACCAGCCCGCAACGCCCGAATACCAGCCGGAATATCAGCCCAAGCCGCTGCCCGAGTATCAGCCCAAGCCGCTCGTCGCTATCGTCGGGCGGCCCAACGTCGGCAAGTCCACCCTCTTCAACCGCCTCGTCGGCAAGCGCATCGCCATCGTCGAGGACACGCCCGGCATCACCCGAGACCGTCTGTATGCCGACGGCGACTGGAACGGCCGTGAGTACACGCTGATTGACACCGGCGGCATCCAGATGTTCGATCCGGACCCGCTCAAGGCGCAGATCCGCACCCAGGCCGAGATCGCGATGGAGGAGGCGGACGTCATCGTGTTCGTCGTGGACACCACGGTCGGGCTGACCGCTGACGACTACGAACTTGCCAACGCCCTGCGCCGGTCGCCCAAGCCACTCATCGTCATCGCGAACAAGGTGGACAACGGCGACCAGGAGAACCGCAACGTCGCTGAGGTTTTCGGTCTGGGAATGCCCCACGTCTTCCCCGTCTCCGCTTTGGGCGGGCGCGGCGTGGCCGACGCCCTGGACGCCATCGTCGCTCGTTTCCCACCCGCGCCCAAAGACGAGGGCGAGGTCATTGAAGACGACCGCATCAAGATCGCCATCATCGGCCGGCCCAACGTCGGCAAGTCGTCCCTGCTAAACTCCATTCTGGGCGAAGAGCGGGCCATCGTCTCCCCCATTGCCGGCACCACGCGGGACTCGATTGACACCGCCTTCACCTATCGCTCCCCGGAGGGCGACAAAGAGGTCGTGCTGATTGACACGGCGGGCATCCGGCGGGCGGGCAAGATCCAGGGTAGCGTCGAGTATTACACAGTCCTGCGGGCCATGCGGGCGATTGAGCGGGCCGACGTTGTCATGCTGGTCATAGACGCCCACGACGGCCTCACCGACGGCGATAAGCGTGTCGGCGGCTACGCTCATGAGGCGGGCCGGGCGGCCGTCATCGTCGTCAACAAGTGGGACCTGGGCCGCAAAGATGTTTTAGAGGAGATGCCCAAGCACAATCCGATGAAGGTCTTCTCGGACGAGCTGCGCGACGGGATGCACTTCCTGGCCTACGCCCCCTTGGCTTTCACTAGCGCCACCACGGGCAAGGGCGTCTCAGCCGCCGTGGACACCGCCCTGGACGCCGCCGAGGCCCACACCATGCGGATTCCGACCGGCGAACTCAACCGCATCCTGCGGGACGCCGTAGATGCCCACCCCTACACGGACAAGGGTCGCCCTTTGCGCGTCAAGTACGCCACCATGCCCAGCGTCAAGCCCCCGACCATCGTCCTGTTCGTCAACGACCCCGAACTGATGCACTTCTCCTACCTGCGCTATCTGGAGAACCGTATTCGGGAGTCATATTCGTTTGAGGGGACGCCCCTGCGCCTGCTGGTCAAGCGGGCTGCCAAAGAGAAGGAAGACAAGTAAGTGACCGAGATCGCGCGGATGCGCTTTGTCAGCGGCAAAAAGCCGACCGAACGGGGCATCGTGCTTCTGCACGACGACGGTACGCTCCAGATCCACCCCAGCGATGAGCTGCGCGACGAGATGGCGCGTCTGGAAGAGATCGCCCTGGACCGGTCGCGCACGTTCGGCACCCGGCTCGGACTCGGCTTTCTGGTCCTGGGCGCCCTCGCCATCGGGGCGGGCTGGGCCGTCGGCCGCGTCTTCGGCAAGATGGGCCACGCGCTCGGTGCGCCGCGCTCCGTGGAAGACGTCCGGCTGACCCGTGATGACGGCGGCGGAGTCCATCTGACGCTGCTCGGCGGCAACCGCCTGCAAGTGGTTCAGATGGGCTGGAACGGCGACGAAGTGTTACAAGCGGAGGCGGATAATTTTGCGGCGAAGTTTAACGAACTGCGGCAGGGTTCTTAGAGCCGGAGCGGCGCTGCTCCTTGTGGCGATCCTGCTGATCGCACCCGTGCGGGCCGACGACCTCCAGCCGTTCTTCCTACACGACGGCGACACCGTCGTCTTCTACGGCGACTCGATCACCGTCCAGCAGGGCTACACGCGCGACATTGAGACCTATGTCCTGACCCGTTATCCCAACTGGCACGTCAAGTTCATCAACTCCGGCTGGAACGGGGATCTCGTGAGCGGCGGCCGGGGCGGCTCTATTGAGACCCGCATTAAGCGCGACATCCTGCCTTATCACCCTACCGTCGTTACGATCTTGCTGGGCATGAACGACGGCGGGTATACGCGCTTCAAAGACGACAACTACCAGGCCTTCACGTCCGGCCTGACCCACCTGGTAGACACGCTTCCTAAAGCCATTCCTGGCGTCCGCCTGACGCTGCTTTCGCCGACGTTCTACGACGAGAACGCCTACTACTCGCACCGAATTCATGGCTATAACTCCGTCCTCGCCCGCTACAAGGACTTCGTCAAGAAGCTGGGAGGTCAGCATGACGTCCTGGCCCTGGACCTGAACACGCCGATGGCCGAGGCGACCCACCTGGGGCGGAGACGCAACCCCCATTTCACGCTCGTGCCGGACGGGGTCCACCCGAACGACGCCGGACACCTACTGATCGCCGCCGTCATCCTGAAGGCCTGGCACGCGGCCGAAGACGGCACGGAAATCACGCTGAACCCGACCGCTCCGACGCCCGCAACGACTCCGATTCCCTGGCCGCTTCCCGCAGACGCCCGGCCCGCCTTCACCGTTTCGCCGCTGCCCGGCCATCTAGACGCCATCCGGGCGCGTGTCCCTGGCTTGCCCGGCGACCGCTACGACCTGATTGTGGACGGCCAGCGGGCCGGTGTCGTCACTAGCACACAACTTGCGGCCGGCGTAGACCTGACGC
>JAYTRQ010000584.1:0-3602 GCA_043746125.1 Armatimonadota bacterium
TGGGGCGGAGTGGGGGGCGACCGCTGGTGGCATTTGCTGCGCGGGCATGATGTCGTCCTGCCGCCGCCCGTCCGGCGCAGTGTGGGGCATTCCCACGTCCTGCCACCGGAACTGCGGACGCGGGACGGGGCAGCGGCCGTCCTGCGGCGTCTGCTGGAGAAGGCGGCGGAGCGGATGCGGCACTTGGGGTTCCAGGCTCGGGGCCTATCGGTCCACGTGCGCGGGGACGACCGGCAGACGTGGGCCGTCAAGCGGCGGCTGACGGCCTGCGCGGACACCTGGACGCTGATGGACGCGCTGGCGGGGTTGGGGGAACATCCGTTCCAGCGTCCCCATCAGGTCGGGGTCGTTCTGTATGACTTGCTGCCGGAGGGGGGCGTGACGCCTTCGCTGTTCGGCGACGACGGGCTGCGGCTGCGGGCGTCGCGGGTGGTGGATGAGATCAACCGGCGGTTCGGGCGCGGCACGCTGTCTATGGCGTCGGTGCGGCCGGTCATCCACACGGCGGAGGACAAGATTTCGTTCGGGAAGATCGGGGAAATGGATTAGGCGCCGCCCCTACGTCATTTGGGTATGTATTCCCATGCTGTTTTTGGGATTAGACCTGGCTTGGGGCCGAAAGAACGGGAGTGGGGGCTGTGTTCTCGTCAAAGACGGGGACGGACCGGCCCGTGTCGCCGATTACCAGGAGGCTTTGGGCGATGACGACGCCCTCTGCGGCTGGGTGACTCAATGGGACGCCGAGGCCGGCGCAGAGGGCCTGCTGCTGGGTGTGGACGCGCCCCTGCTGGTCCCGAACGAGACGGGTAAGCGGCCCTGTGAGGCGGAACTCGGGCGGCGTTTCGCGCGGTTTCAGGCGGGGGCGCATCCGGCCAACCGGCAGATCTTCAAGGGGGACGTGCGCGGTGAGGGTCTGGTGGAGCGGCTGGGACTGACGGGCATTTTGCACGACCCGTATTTGACCGCGCCGCAAGAGCCCGGCGTGCGGCGGGTGATGGAGGTGTTTCCCCATCCCGCCCACGTCGTCCTGTTCGGGTTGGCGAAGACGCTCAAATATAAGAACAAACCGGGGCGGGATTACCCAAGCCTCTGGGCGGCCATGACGACGTACTGCCGCCTCCTGCGAGGACTGGCCGAACACGACCCGCCGCTGATTTTACCTGCCGACTGGCCTCCCACCGAAGTTTCGGGCGTGACCGGCGGGGTGCTGAAGCGGCTGGAGGATGGCTTGGATGCGCTCACCTGCGCTTACATCGTCTATTGGTACTGGTGGCACGGGCGGGCTGGGGCCGAAGTGATCGGCGACATGGAGGCCGGATACGTCGTTGTTCCCAACCGGCCGGGGGTACAATAAAAGGATGTCGTTCTCGCCGCTGCCCGTCCTGCATACATCGCGCCTTTGCCTGCGGCCCCTGACCGTCAGCGATAGCGCGGCCGTCTACCGGATGATTGACACTTCCCGCACGTCGTTCGTCCGCTGGTTCGGCTGGGCGGGGGAGAGTACGCTCGACTCGGTCTGTGACTACGTGCGGCAAGCGGAGGAAGCGACGGCGGTGGGCAGCGCCTGGCACTACGTGGTTCTGACCCAGGCGAACAGCCTGATTGGCCGCGTGAGCCTGACGCAGTGGGATCCAATCAATTTCAGCGCGGAACTGGGATATATGCTCCGAATGGACTTTGAAGGGCGCGGCCTGATGACCGAGGCCTGCCGCGCGGTCTTGTCCCATGCCTTCGGGGCCGGTGGCCTGCACCGAGTTTCGGCCTACGCCGACGCGGAAAACTGCGCGAGCCACCAGGTTTTGGAGCGGATAGGCTTCCGCCGGGAGGGAGCCGTGCGCCATGCGGCCCATCACCCGGCACGTGGCTGGCGCGACCACTATGCCTTTGGGCTTTTAGAGGGAGAATTGCGTGTCTAAGGGGCTGGACCTGCTGGTCTGCGCGGCCACTGAGATGGAACTGAAAGCGGTGGGGGGCCGGTACGAGAGCTTTGAGACCGGTGTCGGCATCCCACAGGCGCTGGCTCGGACGCTGGAAGCCGCGGGGCGGGATCGCCCCCAGCATCTGCTGAACGTCGGCATCGCCGGGGCCTATCCGGGTAGCGGTCTCGCAATAGGCGACATCGTGATCGGGACGTCTGAAGTGTATGGGGACGTCGGCTTTGAGCTGCCTGATCCACCGGGATTCCAGCACGTCGGCGAAGCGGTTTGGGGCGCGTTCTACCGGGACCCGCTGCCGCTGGCCGTGTTCCCGGAATTTATCGGCGCTCCGACGGGGCGCGGTTGTACCGTGAACGCCTGCGCGGGGACGGACGCGATGGGCCGGCTGCGCGAGTCGCTGTTTGGGGCGGCGTTTGAGACGATGGAAGGCGCGGCGGTCGCTCAGGTTGGGCAGATCCTGGGCATTCCCGTGTGCGAGGTCCGCGCCATCAGCAACGTGGCTGGGCGGCGGGACATGCGGCCGGAGAACGTCCGGCTGGCCGTGGAACGGCTGGGCGAGTATCTGGCGACTTGCTTGGGGGAATAAAATGGCTGAACTGACGCTGGGGATTTCGCCGTGCCCGAACGACGTGTACGTCTTCAGCGGCCTGCTTCTGGGCCGCGTCACCGCACCCGGCCTGACGTTCGCCGTGGACTTCCAGGACGTTGAAACGCTGAACGCCCGCGCCCAGGCGGGGACGATAGACGTCGTCAAGATCAGCTACGCCAACTACGTCCACTGCCGGGACCGGTACGACTTGCTCCCCTGCGGCGGCGCTCTGGGGCGTGGTGTCGGCCCATTGCTACTCTCGAATGGCGACGGCTGGGACCCGGCCGCCGAAGTCTTGGTTCCCGGCGAGTTCACAACGGCGAACTTCCTGCTGGACTTCTACGCCGGGCGACCGCTCCGCAAGCGGTTCCTGCCCTTTGACGCCCTGTACGCGCGCCTTCAGCAGGAGCCGGGCGCTCAGGGGGTCGTCATCCACGAGAAGCGGTTTACGTACGTGGCGGACCGCCTTCGTCTGATTCAAGACCTGGGTGACTATTGGGAGCGTGAGACGGGGTTTGCCATCCCACTCGGAGCGATTGCGGTTAGGAAGGGCTTGGACGTGGAGGCTCTGACGGAGGCCGTCCGGGAGAGCCTCCGCTGGGCCTACGCGCACGACGCCGAGGCCTTCGCCCTGTGCCGGGAGTACGCCCAGGACCTGAACCCGGACGTCGTTCGCGCCCACATTGGTCTGTACGTCAACGACTTCTCGGAAGACGTGGGACCGGAGGGGCAGGCGGCCGTGGACTTTTTTCTCGAACGCCAGCAGGAACTCCAGCGAAAGTGAGGGCGCGGGAGTAATCCCCCGCGCCCCGTTCGGCCTAGAAACCGTTCGGCCTAGAAACCGTCCGGCGGCGGTCCGCCGGGCGGGGGGCCACCCATTGGCCCGTCCGATCCGCCGCCGTCGCGGGGTGGGGGAGGTCCGCCGCCCATGTCGTCGCCGGAGCCGCCGGGCGGCGGGCCGCCGCGTCGGTCATTCCCCCGTCCGCCTCCCGGTCCGCCGCCTTGACCTGGACGCCCCATGCGTTCGCCGAACTGCGGGGGCGGTGGGCCTCCCATCATTCGTGCCTCGTCTCGTG
>JAYTRQ010000585.1:0-3602 GCA_043746125.1 Armatimonadota bacterium
CCATACCCAACTTCCCCTGCCCCGCCCAAAAATCCCTGATCGGCGGTGATGGGCTGTCCGCCAGCATCGCGGCCGCGTCCATTGTCGCCAAAGTCGCCCGAGACCGGCTGATGTGCGAGTACGACACTAAGTTCCCAGAGTACGGTTTTGCCGGACACAAGGGCTACGGATCGTCCAAACACATTGAGGCTCTGCGCGAAAATGGTCCTTGCCCCATCCACCGCCTCTCTTTTGCACCCTGCCGATCCGGATGACCGACACGCGCAAGGCGACCGGCGCACAGGGCGAGCAGGAAACGGTCGCGTTTCTTCAGGCGAACGGCTACCATATCGTGGACACAAACGTCCGTCCCCTGGGCGGCATGGCGCGGGGTGAAATTGACATCATCGCGTGGGATGGGCTGTATCTCGCGTTCGTTGAGGTGAAGACGCGACGGAGTGCCCTGGGCGCTCAGGGGTCACCGTCAGAGGCCGTAGATGGGCGCAAGAGGAAGCAGCTCGCATTCCTCGCGCAGGCCTATTTGGGGAAGCACGATCTGGACGATGTCCCCTGCCGCTTTGACATTGTCTCGGTCGTGAAGCGTCCGCCCGCCCCACTCCAGTTGACGCTCCTGCGAAATGCCTTTGAGTCGCCCTCCGAGGGCGATTGACAAGCCGGTCCCCCTGTGCTAAAATGACGGTATGGCGGCACCGACCTATCCCGACCGACTTCCCCTCACCCCGATCACGTCGCCAGCCCATGCCTCCGTCTTCCTGCCTGGCTCCAAGAGTATTACCAACCGCGCCCTCCTGCTGGCAGCCCTCGCCGATGGCGAGAGCCGCCTCCGCGCGCCATTGCATTCGGACGACACGTTTTACATGGCTCAGGCCCTACGCGAACTCGGCGTTCGCGTGGAGGAGACAGAGGAGCGTGATTTTGTCATCAGCGGCACGGGTGGCGTCCTCCAGGCTCCGATAAAGCCGCTCTTTATCGGCAACTCCGGCACAACCGTCCGTTTCCTGACGGCTGCTGCCTGCCTCGCGCCGACCGGCGCAGACGTAGTCCTAGACGGCGTAGCCCGGATGCGGGAACGGCCTATACGAGACCTGCTTGGGGCGCTGCTGACACTGGGCGTACAGGCTGAGAGCGTGAACGGCCACGGCTGCCCGCCCGTGCGTGTCCGGGGCGGCGGGCTGCCCGGCGGGTTCTGTCGCCTGGCGGGCGACGTCAGCAGCCAGTTCCTCACGGCCCTTCTGCAAGCGGCACCGTACGCCCAACGCGACGTAGAGATTGAGGTCATCGGAGACTTAATCTCCAAGCCGTACGTGGACATCACACAGTCGGTCATGCAGTCATTCGGCGTTATCTTCACCAACGACGCCTATCGCCGACTTCATGTTCCCGCCGGCCAGCGCTACGCCGCACGCGATTACGCCGTGGAGGCGGACGCCTCCAATGCTTCCTATTTCCTCGCCGCTGCCGCCGTCACGGGCGGGATGGTCACACTTGAGAACTTGTCTTCGTCTTCCATCCAGGGCGACGTTAGGTTTGTGGACGTGCTGGAACGTATGGGCTGTGTCGTGACTCGGGGCGACACGATCACCCTCACAGGGCCGGAGCGCTTGATGGGTATTGAAGTGGATATGGAGGCAATCCCGGACACGGCCCAGACATTGGCCGTCGTCGCTGCCTTCGCGGACGCTCCTTCACATATTACCGGCATTGCCAGTTTGCGAGTTAAAGAGACAGATCGCATCGCCGCCATCGCCAAGGAACTGCCGAAATTGGGCATTCGCGTGGAAAAGCAGCGCGACGCGTGGACCATCCATCCACCCTCTTCCGGGGCTTATCACGGCGCGGATATTGACACCTACGACGACCATCGCATGGCGATGTCTTTTGCCGTCGCCGGCCTGCGCGTACCGGGCGTGACTATCAACGATCCGAAGTGTGTTGCGAAGACGTTCCCCGACTTCTGGGAACGGTGGGAAAGGGCGTTCGGACATGACCGGTGAAGAGTTTACGGAAGTCGGCGTCGCGGGCGCTCTCGCGCACGTCTACGCTGAGGACACACGCGGTTTCCTGCCGCTGCTGGCCGTGATCTTGACGGGGGCATTGCCGGACGAGACGCAGGTGGAGCGCCGTGGCGGCCTCTTCCAGCGCGAAAAACCAGTCCGCAAAATCCTTGTGGCGTTGGGTGAGAATACCTACGCTCTGGAAGATTTTGAACGCGGGCCGCTAGTCGCAACCCGGACCAAAACCGTGCGTGGTATCAAGCTCAAGACCGACACCGTCCCCGTCGAAGAATGGCTGGCGGAACTAAGCGGCGAGATCGCCGCCCGCGCCCATCGGAACGAGAAGGCCTTCTTCGCTCTCAAAAACCTCCTCCAATAATATGGCACTATTCAGCAAAAAACCCACCGAACAAGACGACCATGCCCGACGTGACCAGGAGCGGCTTTCGCAGGGCCGTCTGCCGCTTGGGGCAGAACTGCGCCTCATGGAGCTCAGCAAGAACGGGCGCTTCTTCACCAGCAATCTGAGCGTCAACGAACTGGCCCTGACGACCGGCGAAGGCCTACGGCCGTTAGGTCAGGTCATGGGCAGCACGGTGTTCCACATCGGCTGGCAGGCGGCGCCAATCTACCAGAGCATGGAGCTGGTCGCCCTTAGCCACGCCCAGTATCAGGCCCGGCAACTGGCTCTCTCCCGCTTGCAGCAGGAGGCCAAGTTGCTGGGTGCGCACGGCGTCATCGGCGTCCGCCTGGATCGTCGCTCCTACGAATGGGGCACAAATCTGATCGAGTTTGCCGCCCTCGGAACGGCCATTGCCGTCCCAGATCAGCCGATCCCGGAACACCCATTCGTATGCGCTTTGTCCGGTCAAGAGTATTATGCCCTCCTGCGTAGCGGCTTTGCCCCCGTCGGGTTCGCCTTCGGCACCTGCACCTACTACCATGTCGCCTCCTACACCACGCAGTGGGCGAGTCAGGGCGGCCTCTTCGGGATGGGCGCGACGATGAACATGGAACTGACCGACTACACCCAGGCCGTCTACTTCGCTCGGCATCAGGCGCAGACGGGGTTGGCCGCCGAGGCGGCCCGCGTGTCCGCCGAGGGCGTCGTGGGCGTGGTCATTGAGAAGAACATCCAGACGCACGAAGTCGAGATCAATCAGCAGACGCGCCGGGACCTGATCGTCGAGTTCACGGCGCTGGGGACGGCCATTGTCACCTCAGGCAGCGACACCCTGGCGATTGACTACGCGCTTTCTCTGTCAGGGTAGAGATACAACAATTTAGAGCCAATCACGAGGTTTCAGATGGAGTTCACTTTTAATGTTGAGACAGGTGATAAACTCGAAATATCGGTCGCCGCTCTCCATCCAGCGGCGTCTCTCATCACTGCCCACTTTTTAGATGAAGACGGTGTTGTTGCATAATTCAGCCTCCATGCGTTGAAACGCACGGCTAGCCGGCGCGGACGCCAGAAACCCCCGCTTCGCGGGGGTTAAATCCGGGCGCTCTTAGTGGTGCATCCGGTAAATTCGATGCTTTTTATGTCCCACCACGTTTTCAGAGTAAGCCTCAAATTTGAGAAGAGCTACCGTTCCGAAAAGTATG
>JAYTRQ010000586.1:0-3593 GCA_043746125.1 Armatimonadota bacterium
GTGATCGGGCAGTCCTCAGCACTGTACCCCACACGGTGGAAAATCCGGCAGTAGTGGGTGGGGCTGCACCCCATCCGGGGGGTGAAGATGGTGTGGAACTGGGCGTAACTGCCGAAACCGGCTTCTAAGGCGGCCTGGCCGAGATTGACACGGACGCCAGGGCGCAAACAACGCAGGAAACGGTCTAGGCGCTACGGGTCGCGGTGGTTGGTCAGAGACAGCCCGGTCTGAGCGGAGAACAGGCGGCTCAAGTCAATATCCTGCTGTCTCTGACGGAGATCGGGCCGGGCGACGGCGGCACGATGATCCTGCCAGGGAGCCACAAGTCGAACCTGCCCCATCCGCAAACAGAGTTCGACACGGGTCAGAGAGACGGCATGAAGCGGATGGACAACATGGAGGGCATCGTGGAGGTCCATTTGAATATGGGCGAGTTCGTGGACCAATCCGGGTGAGCGGCGGGCAACGATCTCCCGGTATGGCGTGTCGTGGGGCAGCACGCGCTACGGGTATCAGTATTCGCAGGCGCTGTTGGGCTGGCTGATGCCCGCCCCCCGGGCCATCTTGCAGCTGATTGCGCCGCGCCTGCCGGGCGCTTAGAGCCGCAGGCGGGGAGCCTGATTTGCAGAAGATCCGGAGGTGCCTGCACGACTTCCCCTCCGGCCCTTGTCTTGACTCTGGCTGTTGGCTCTGGCTCCCCAGAATTGGGGCGGGGGGCCATCCGGCTCCCCTAGCACCGGGGCGGTTTGACGGGGGGGGTGGAGTGGGAAGAAGAACACGGTTCATTGGCACAAAGTTGCCCCCACCTGCCCGACCCTAAAAGGGGTCATTAGAAAGCTTCCTTCCAATATGAAACCGATTCAGGCGGACCTTCAGGTGAAGTTCCACTACGACGTGCACTTCACAACCAACCTGTTCGACCCTCTCAACCCATTGTTCCGCGACGTCGTCTCCGCCCGGAGCGAAAGGCTGCCCGCCCGCATCCTCTTCGTCGTGGAAGAGGAAGTGGACAATCTTCTGCCCGTCCGGGAGGCCATCACATCCTACTGCCAGGCATACCCGGACTCGCTCTCACTCATCTGCCCCCCCCTGCTAGTGCCGGGGGGCGAACGGGTCAAGAACGACCCGCGCCACGCCCTCGCCGTCCAGGAGGCGATCAACGAGACCGGCCTAGACCGGCACTCGTATCTGGCCGTGGTCGGCGGCGGGGCGCTTTTAGACGCGGCGGGCTACGCCGGGGCGACGGCCCACCGGGGAATCCGGGTGCTGCGAATCCCTACCACGACGCTGTCCCAGAACGACTCGGGCGTAGGCGTCAAGAACGCCATCAATGCCTTCGGCAAGAAGAACTGGGTCGGCACGTTCGCCCCGCCCTGGGCCGTCCTGAACGACTTCCGGTTCCTGACCACTCAGCCCGACCGGGTCTGGCGCGAGGGCATTGCGGAGGCCATTAAAGTCGCGCTGATTAAAGACGCGGCGTTCTTCAGCTTCCTGGAAGAGAACGCCTACGCGCTGGCGTCGCGGGACATGGCCCCGATGCAGACATTGGTGCGGCGCTGTGCTGAGCTTCACGTTCAGCACATCTGCACAGGCGGCGACCCGTTTGAGATGGGATCGTCGCGCCCGCTGGACTTCGGCCACTGGTCCGCCCATAAGTTGGAACAGGTGACCGACTACCGCCTGCATCATGGAGAGGCCGTCGCCGTTGGGCTGGCCCTCGACGTCACCTACTCCTACTTGAAGGGCTGGCTGACGCAGTCCGAGTGGCGGCGCGTCCTGCAGACGCTCACCGGGGTCGGTTTTGAGATCTTCACGCCCGAGATGCGGACGCCCGAGTTGTTCCGGGGCCTACACGAGTTCCGCGAGCATTTGGGCGGCGAGTTGACCATCCAAATGCTCCGCACCATCGGCGAGGGGTTCAACGTCCACGAAATGGACGAGGCACTTGTGGCCGAGAGCGTTGACCTGTTGGAGTGCGAGGCGCGCCGTATCGAAGGGCGCGACGACCGGAACATGGCCGAACTAGACCTAACGGAGCAGGATGAGATGGCCGAAGATCACCGACTGGAAGCCGTGGCCCGATGACAGCCCTGGACTTGCTGCCGCTCTTCCGGGAACTGAACGACCTCAAGCGCGTCCGCGTGGCGGGCCGGGATGGGTCAGTCGCTGAGCGGCTGTTTCTGCGGTCTTGGGCGCGGCTCGTCAGCGGCGAAGACGTGCGGGTGGTGGCACTCTCTGAGACGGCCCAAGCCGTCGCCGCCGCCCGCCTGGCCGGTGTTGACGCCGCCGTTCTGGCGGACGGCGGGTTAGCGCCGTCCGAGCGGTTGGGCGTTCTGCGGGCTGGGCTGGACGCCGCCGGGCCGCCGGACCCGGTTCAGCGCGAGACGCTGCGGCAGTCTTTGACATCTGACCCCATACCGGGCACAGGGGGCATTCCCGAGTTCGCCCGGCTCCTGGCCACACAGCCCCGTGCGGGCGCGACCCGGCCCGGCTTTCGGCGCGTCATGCTGGAACCGGCGGAGAACCACGCCGACCACTGCGGCATCGTCGCCGTTCAAGCCGTCTTGTCCGCGCCCCTCTACGGCGCGGACGAGGCCCAGGTCTTCCTCACCGGCCTGTCCCATCACCTTCACAATGCACGCCTTCCGGATGCCGGGGACGCCGGGGACGCTCTTCTGGGCGACCGGCTCAGGCCTCTCATAGAGACGTTCCGCGCTCAGGCCATCGTCGAACTCCCTGAGTCGCTGCGCGGGCCGGTGCGGGCATCGCTCGACTCGGTCTTTCGGTCGGATACGCCTGAGGCCAAGGCATTCCAGACGGCCGACGTCCTGGACCGCGTTTTAGAGATGGAGTGGCACGCCAACTCGGCGGCCTTCACCCTGAGCGTGGCTTTGGACGACATGGACATCGTCCACCCCGGCCCCGTCCAGGTCTTCCAGCTTCAAGTCATAAGCGAATCCGGGCTGATGCCCTCAGACCGGAACGCCGCGTGAACCACCCGAATACCGTCGGCTGGGGCATTATCGGCTGCGGGTGGGTCGCCCGCGACTACGTCGCGCCTGGCCTCGTCCATGCCCCGAGCGTCCGCCTCGTCGCTCTCAACGATCCCGACCCCGTCGCCATGCGGGCCATCGCTGCTCAGGCGCCCGGAGTCGTCTGTCAGACCGATCTTAACGCCTTTTTTGAGACGCCTGGCCTGGATGCCGTGTACGTCGCCACGCCCAACCACCTGCACCGGCCGCTGACCGAGGCCGCCGCGCGGGCCGGGAAACACGTCCTCTGCGAGAAGCCGATGGCGACGACATTGGAAGATGCCGAGGCAATGGTCTCGGCCTGCCGTGCGGCTAGCGTCCGCTACGGTACGGCCTTTGACCAGCGATTCCAGGCCCGGCACCGCCGCCTCAAACAGATCGTCTCGGAGGGGCAACTGGGCATCGTTACCAGCACCCGCGTCCACTACGCCTGCTGGACGCCCGCCGACTGGGTCCCGCCCACGCAGACGTCACACGACAACTGGCGTATAGACCCGGCCCGTGCGGGCGGTGGGGCATTTATTGACCTAGCCCCACACGGGTTAGACCTACTTCAATGGC
>JAYTRQ010000587.1:0-3591 GCA_043746125.1 Armatimonadota bacterium
CCCAGTCCAGAGGGTGCGACTCGTAGAGAAAGAAGCGACCCCCTGGTGCGAGCAGGCGGGCGACGACCGCCGCCCAGGCGTCAAGGTCCATCATCCAGCACAGTGCGCCTTTCCCAGTGTAAACGAGGTCAGCGGTTCCATTTAAGACTTCCGGCGTTTGCAGCACGTCGCAGTGGTGCCAGGTCGCGGGCGCGTCAAGCGCCTCAGTCTTACGCCGGGCGACGGCAAGGAGCCGTTCGCTGATGTCCACCCCCACCACTTCATCCGCTCCCTGGCGCAGCAACGAGAGGGCATCGTTCCCATGCGAGCATTGCAGGTGGATGGCTCGCCCGCACCAGGGCGACAAATCGCCAAGCGCCTCCTTCTCGTCGTCATATAGGAAGTTGCCGCCTGCTCTCAAGAAGTCAACCGATTGGGCTTCATCGCGCTCTCCATACCAGTCCGTGATCTCGTCCCAAAACTCTCCCGTTTCTTTTTGTATGGCGGAAATATCCATGAATTACTCCTTTTATAGCCGTAGCGGGGTCAGGCTTCTCGCTCCACTGGCATCCCCGGAGCGTCAAGGGAAAAGCGGAAAGGCCCGCGCGTCGTCAGACGCGCGGGCCTTTGCAAAGGGCCTACTGGTTGCCAGGGATCAGGAAGCCGACTTTCCAGGTGCGGGTGAAGTGCAGGCGCTTGTCCAGAACCTGGAAGCGGGCGGCATCCTCGGCGGACAGCCGGACCGCGTCTTCGGCGGGTCCCAGAACGGCCAGGGCGGTCAGGATCAGTGGGCGCATGCCGCCCACCCCAGCGTCAGCGTCGGCCTCAGCGTGGTAGTAGCGGACGATGGACTCCTCCTGCACTTCGTCCGGCGTGGGCACATGGGAGCGGTCGGGGTACAACAGGTCCTGGTCGGGAAGCGGGCCGTAGATGGCCGGGGCCGGGGAGCGGCTGATGCGCGGCAGGCCACGGGCGTCAATCAGAAGGCCGGTATAGACGGACATGTCTTCCACGACCGGCGCGGGCGGCGCGACGGGCGGAGGGGCAGGCTCTTCGGCGGGGGGTAGGACGCGGAGGCGGTCGGCTTCCACGAGGCCCGAGGGCGTCTGGGCGCCGACCAGGCGGACGCGCATCCCGTGGACGAGGTCGGCCGTCCGCCCGGCGCGAGCGGTGCCGCGCAGGATGATGTCGGCGTTGTGGACGTCCAGGTCATAGCGATTGTCGTCATCGGTCAGGAAGGAGACACGGTCATGGGCCGTGTCCACGTCCCGGATCAGGCCATCCACGTTGATCTGGGGCTGGGCGGGCGACAGCAGGGGTTCGGCGGGCAGGGGCAGCGCGGGGGCCGGGATGGGCGGCGGGGGCGCATAATCCACCGACGGCTCGGCGAGCGCGGGGTAGTCGGAAGGGATGGGCGGCGCGGTGCGGTAGTTCAGCGCCCCACGGAACTCGGGCAGGACGCGAAGCCAGGAGGCTTCCAGGAGGTTACCTTCACGCAGTGTGCCGGTCACTTCAACGCGCATCCCGCGCTCAAGGTCCGGTCCCCGCCCGGCCCATCCGGACGTGCCGGGGATGACGTCCGCACCGTGGGTGTCCACGACGTAGCGGCGGCCGTCGGGCCGGCTCAGGACCAACCGGCCGCTGGATCGGCTGACAGATTGGACGGTTCCTACCACGACGGTATCGCCGCGATGGGGAGCATAGAAGTCATTGTCCGCACGCGCGGGGGCGGCGGACAAGCCGATGGACAGGGCAGTGGAGAGGCCGAAGAAGGCCAGTGCGGCACAGCGAAAACGCGGCATAGTGATTCCCTCCCGAGACGTCTTGTTGTATTATACGGCAGATTTTCGGAACAGGCGAATCTATTTTCGCGGCATCAGCGCAGCTCAGCGAGTTCTTCCAGTCCCCAGAGGTGCATCCCCTGGACGGCGGCGAAGGCGCGGGCCTCGGCGGTGAAGCCGGCGGGGCAGGCGACGATCGGGGTGCCACCAGCCGCGCGGTCGGGCACGACGCCCCGCAGCTCGCGCAGCGCGGCAATGCCGACAGGGTTCTGGCGATTCTTGCACTGGACCCAGAGGCGTGTCTCGATGCCCAGGGCATCGGACCGCCAGGCCATCAGGTCCAGGCCACCATCGCGAGCGGGCGGCGACTGACGCACTTGATACCCCTGCACACGCAGGCGTCCGGCCAGCCAGTCTTCAAAGTCGCGGCCGGACATCTGGGAGAAAGGCGTATTCCGCTCCGAGGGCACAGCGGCAGGGGGCGGGACGCGCGGCACGTCCAGGCCGAACAGGGCGAACAGTTCCTGTTCGCCCAGGGCCGCGCTCAGGTCCAGGCTGACATCGTCCACCATCTCCTGGAACAGGTGGTTCTTCTGTTGAAGCGCCTGCGCGATCCGCTCCTCAATTGTGTCGGCACAGAGGTAGCGGAAGACAGTGACGGGGTAGCGCTGACCCATCCGGTGGGCGCGGCTGTCGGCCTGGTTCTCCAGGGCCGGGTTCCACCAACGGTCCAGGTGGAACACATAGGAGGCATCCTGCAGGTTCAGCCCTACCCCGCCCGCCCGCAGAGAAAGCAGTAAAATCTTGTGACGAGCCAAGTCGTGGAAGCGAGTGACGGTCGCGGCTCGCTCGTTCCGGCTCATCCGGCCTACATAGCACAGCGGCTCGAACTCGCGCAGGGCCACGGCCGCGCCCTCGACGCCGAAGGGAGGCGCGACAAACTGGGAGAACAGCAGCGCGCGGTGGCCCTCTGAGACCAGCGTCTCCATGCGGCGCTTGACGTCGTCCAGCTTCACCGAGGCGCCCGTTTCGGGGTCGGCGTTGCAGATCTGTTTCAGGCGGATGACCAGTTCCAAAACGTCGGCGATGGTGACGGCGGCGCCGGCCTGGGTCAGACTGCGTATGCCCTCTTTCTCGGCCCGGTCGTAGGCGGAACGCTGGGCTGGGGGCAGTTCCAAAACGATCTCGACCGTACGCTTAGCGGGCAAATCGGCCAGGACGTCCCGCTTCTTACGCCGCAGTTGCAGGGACTGGAGGCCCGCCCGGATCTCAGAAACTTCGCTGCTCCACTCATCGGTCAGGAACTCCAATAGGGAGGCGACGTCCCGCAGGCTGTTCTCCAGGGGCGTGCCGGTCAAGGCCCAGCGGCGCAGGCGGGGGAGCCGCTTGCAGGCGAAGGCGACGGCCGAGTCGCGGTTCTTGATGCGGGACGCTTCATCCAGGACGACGACGCCCCATTCCCGCCGCACGGCCGGGCTGTCCCCCGAGTCCAGATCGGCCCGCAGGGTCTCATAGCTGATGAGGGCAACGTGAGCGGGCCGCCCCCACAGACCGGCGCGGGCGGCGGGGCTGCCGGCGATGATCGAGACGGTCAGGTCCGGCCCCCACAGGGCGATCTCCTGCCGCCACTGGATCAGGAGCGAGGCGGGACAGACGATCAGCGCGGACTCGATCCGCCCTTGCAAATAGAGGATACGCAGGGCGGCAATGGTCTGAATGGTCTTGCCCAGGCCCATGTCGTCGGCCAGCAGCAGGGCAGGCCGGGACAGCAGGGCGGCCACGCCGTCCTTCTGGTAGGGCAGCAGGGCGTACGGCCATTCCAAGATGCCGG
>JAYTRQ010000588.1:0-3589 GCA_043746125.1 Armatimonadota bacterium
TGGTCGCCGCTCAGGACGGCGTCTATGGCCCCGATGGACGCGCCCGCTGCGGCCGTCGCCGCCACCCAGGAGCCGGGCGAGGCGACGGTATCTCCGGCGTCCAAGTACCCGCCGCCCTCAGCGACGACACGCTCCACTTTGTCTAGATAGCGAGCGGAATGAACGCGCTCTAGCTGTGCCCGTGTGGCAGGCGTAACGGGGAGGCGGGCCAGCCGGTCCAATACGTCCGACCGTTCCAGCAGGTCCATGACTTCACGGACGCGGGCGGGCCGCTCCGGGTGCCCGGTGGGGGGCTGATGTTCCAGAACAATGGGATCGTAGAGGAAACCGACGCGGTGAGAGGGCATGATGTCACCAAAAGGGCAGGAAGGGGAGGAGAAAGGCAGGAGAAAAAGAGGGCGGGGTTCCCCCGCCCCTACACGGACTCATCGCGCCCGTTAATCTTCCGGCCGATCGCCTGGCCCGATGCCGCGCTCGCTGGCCCGGTCCGGGGCATCAATCGTCATGTCCTGCGTGACGCGGATCTGGCAGGACAGCCGGTATTGGCCGACCAAACCGTCCTCTTCCAGCGTCGCCCGCTCTTCCTCGTTCACTTCCGTTGGTTCGCCGGAGAGGAAATGGACTTTACAGGTCGTGCAGCGGGCGTAGCCGCCGCAGCGGTGCAGGATGTCAATGCCGGCGTCTTCGATGCCCAGCACGAGCTTTTTCCCACTCTCCACTTCAAAGGACTTCTCGCCCTCAATCGTCACTGTCGGCATGGCGTGTCTCCTTTGTGCGTCTCTTGTATGTCTCTTCCTCCTCCCGTTTCGGGAGGAGGACCCACGAAGTGGGGAAGGTGGGTTACCGATTCCACCAGGTGCCGCCGCCCTCGGTGACCATCTTATCCGCCGCCTCCGGCCCCCACGATCCCGCCGCGTAGTTCGGCAGATCGGTAGGCGGCGTCTTGGCCCAATGCTCCAGGATGGGGGTGATCAGGCCCCACTCGGCCTCGACTTCGTCGTCGCGGGTGAACAGGGCGGCGTCGCCGATCAGCGCGTCCATAATCAGACGCTCATAGGCGTCGTGGATGCGCTGGCCGAAGGACGTGCCGTAGGTGAAGTTCATGTCCACGGGCCGGACGACCGTCTTTTGGCCGGGCGGCTTGGCCCCCAGGCGCATGGAAATGCCCTCGTTTGGCTGAACCCGGATCGTGATGACGTTCGGCTCGGCATTGTCGTCGGTCTCGTTCGCCAGCAGGACGCGCGGCACGTCCTTGAACGTGATGTTGACCTCGGTGACACGCTCCGGCATCCGCTTCCCAGCCCGGACGTAGAACGGGACGCCGGCCCAGCGCCAGTTCTGGATCTCCAGCTTGAGGGCCACGAATGAGTCCGTCACTGAGTCCTTGGGGACGTTCGGCTCGTCGCGGTAGGCGGGCACGTCCTTGTCACCCAATTTGCCCGCGTCGTACTGACCGCGCACGACGCAGGCGTTGCAGTCATTGTCTAAAACCGGCTTGATGGCCCGCAGGACTTTGGCTTTCTCGTCGCGGATGTCGCTGGCGCTCAGCGTGTTCGGCGGCTCCATCGCGACCAGAGCCAGCATCTGCAAGGCATGAGACTGCACCATGTCCCGCAACTCACCCGCTTGATCGAAGTAGCCCGCCCGCAGCTCGACTCCGACAGTCTCGGCCACCGTCACCTGCACGTTGTCCACGTACTTGGCGTTCCACAGAGGCTCAAACAGGATGTTGGCGAAGCGGAAGACGAAGATGTTCTGGACCGTCTCCTTGCCCAGATAGTGGTCAATACGATAGATCTGATCCTCGTCAAAGACCTTTTTGAGTTCGGCATTCAGGGCGCGGGCGCTGCTCAGGTCCGATCCAAAAGGCTTCTCCACGATGATGCGCGTGAACCCGACGCTGTCCGCCTCCCCGCCGGCTTTGACCAGGCCCGCCGTCCCGAGCTGCTGGATCACGGTCGTGTAGGTCGTAGGTGGAGTGGCGAGGTAGAACAGGCGGTTACCCGCTGTCCCCTCGGACCGGTCGAACTTATCTAGACGTTCTTTCAGCCAGGTAAAGCCCTGGGCATTGTCAAAGTCCGAGCGGTGGAAGACCACGCGGCGGGCGAACTTATGCCACGCTGCCTGAGACTCCTTCCACAGATCGGGCGCGAACTCTTGCAGGGAGGATTGCAGCTCGTCGCGGAACGAGTGGTCGGAGAAGTCGCGTCGGGCGAAGCCGACGATCTTCATCTTATCCGGCAGCAGCCCTTGGGCCTCCAGGGAGAATAGGGCTGGGATCAGCTTGCGGTGGGTTAGGTCGCCGGTCGCGCCAAAGATGACGATGCAGCAGGGCGGGATGGGCTTCTCGATAAGCAGTGCATCTAGCATAGTCGCCGATGCGTCCGTGTCCGCCGAATCGTCCGTGTTGCCGACGTTCTCCGTGTCCGGGTCCTCCGGCATCGCTTGCTGAGCGTTGGCATTTTCTGTGTCAGGCATAGTCACTCCAAAGTTTATTCCAGCGATTGGACGTAAGCGACGAGTGTCTTGATCTGGCCGTCGTTTATCTTGTCTTTAAAAGCGGGCATCTGGCCCGTAAAGCCATTGGCAATGTTGCGGTAGACTGTCGCGTCCGGGTCGCCCAGATGATGCAGGCTAGGTCCGATCTGTCCTTGCGCCTGCTGTCCATGGCAGTTGGCGCAAACCTGTAAATAGAGGCTACGGCCGCTAGCGACGAGTTGCGAGGAGGCAACGACTGTACCCGGCGCGGGCAGGGCAGACGTCTCTTGATGCGGCTTCTTGGTACTCTGCTCGTGTGTCGCGACGGCCGCGACGCCGTACGAAGCGCCTACCACAAACAGCCCTGCCAGCAGCCCCAATCCCAGACCTTTAAGTTCTCGTGTCATTTGTATTTAGCTCCCACCGCCGAGAAGTTCACCGCCCCAATAGCCGGCCGCGCCCATCAGGCCCGCCGTGATCGCCGCGACCATAAGATATATGCCGAACGCAGGGCGTGAGGCTTCATTCTTCACGACCAGGCGCCAGACGGCCAGCCCAATCATCAGGCCGAAGGCGGGCCAGATGAAGTCATGGTGTTTGCCAAGCGTTCCCTCACCCAAGAACTTCCAGGCCGAAATGACTAACCCGGACAGTACGGCGAGAAATGACCCGGCCGCGCCCAGCAGCAGGGTGTAAAACCCTGCCGCATGGAGGTCCCGCTTGTATGGTTCACGGTTGAGCCCGTAGGCGAGCATATCGAAGAGAACAGAGGCAATCATCAGCCCGACGGGGAAGTGCGTGCTGCCCCCGTGCAGGTTCTCCCAGAGTTTAGTGGTCAATTTTCTACTCCGCTATCAATTTTCTATCCCGCTATCGACGAGTCGTGAGCCGTCTCACTTGCCGCGATAGTTTCTGCGGCCTCGCTCGCCGACGCGCCCGGCTGGATCTGGTCCGCCGTGCTATCCGATGTGCCACTGTAGGTGACGCCGTCGCCCGACCCGGTGGCATCGTGGACCGTAGACTCGGCGGACTTGACGGCATGGCCGCCGAACTCATTGCGAAGCGACGCGATCACCTTGGCCGCGAAGTTCTCCGGCTGGCGCGAATGGAA
>JAYTRQ010000589.1:0-11025 GCA_043746125.1 Armatimonadota bacterium
CAGGTGGAGACGACTCGCCCGGACGCTCGGCTGAAGTGTATGTGATAGACTTCCGTGCCGTTCACGCGCAGATCGGCCGTGCTGCCGTCCACGCGCGAAATCTGCACACGCCCCTGGTTGAAGTAAGCCCGGCCCCGCTGTGCGGTCGCCACGTCAGTCCGCGCCGTCAAGGCGTCCATGTCAATCGAGTCTACCGTGAGTGCCTGACCCGCCATAGATACTACTTGTCCTCTTTCTTGGGTGGATAGTTCACTGTCAGGTGCAGCTCTTTGAGCTGCTTGTCCTCCACCTCGGACGGGGCATCCATCATGGGGTCGAAGCCGCCGCCGGACTTGGGGAAGGCGATGACATCGCGGACGTTATCGTCGTCGGTCAGGTACATGATCAGGCGGTCCAGGCCCGGTGCCATGCCGCCGTGGGGCGGAGCGCCGTAGTCGAAGGCCTCCAACATGTGCCCGAATTGGGCCTGTATCTGCGCTTCACTCTTGCCCAGCATCCGGAAGATACGCTCCTGAATATCCCGCTTGTGGATACGGATGGACCCGGATGCGCCTTCGGAGCCATTGCAGACGAGGTCATAAGTGTAGGCCCGGCAGCGGGCAGGATCGGACTCCAAGATATCCAGATGCTCGGCGTGGGGCATGGCGAACGGGTTGTGCGCGAACGTCCATACCTTCTCGTCCTCGTCCCACTCAAACACGGGGAAATCGGTCACCCAGGCGAAATGCAGCGTGTTTGGGTCCGCAAGATTCTGACGTGCGGCGATCTCCCGACGCAGGCGGTCTAAGACTTTGGCGACGACGTAGGGCGTATCGGCGACGAAGGCGATCAGGTCGCCCGGCACGGCTTCGGCCAGGGCGATTAGGCCCGCAATCTCCTCTTCCGACAGAAACTTGGCGATGGGCGACTTGACGCCGTCAGCCGTCACCAGCAGGTAGGCGAGGCCCTTCGCGCCCATGCTCTTCGCCAGCACGGTCAGATCGTCAATCTCCTTACGGGACAGCGACGCCCCTTGAGGATAGCGGATCAGCTTGACCTGTCCACCGCCGCTGAGTGCGCCCTGGAAGACGGAGAACTGCGTGTTCGCGAGAACAGGAGCGGCGTCTTTGAGTTCCAAGCCATAGCGCAGATCGGGCTTGTCCGAGCCGTAGCGGGCCATCGCCTCATCATAGGTCAGCCGGGTGAACGGCGTCACCATCTTCTTAGGCGACACCTGTGGGATAATCGTGGAGTACAGCGACTCGACCACTTCCAGAACGTCGTCCTGCTCCACAAACGACATCTCCAAGTCAAGCTGCGTGAACTCAGGCTGCCGGTCCGCCCGCTGGGACTCGTCCCGGAAGCACTTGGCAATCTGGAAATAGCGCTCCATTCCGCCGACCATCAGGAGCTGCTTAAACTGCTGGGGGGCCTGGGGCAAGGCGTAGAACAGGCCGGGCTGGAGGCGATAAGGCACCAAGTAGTCGCGGGCACCTTCGGGCGACGACTTGGTCAGGATAGGCGTCTCGATCTCCAAAAACCCGCGCCCGTACATGAACTCGCGGATTCGCCGGATGACGTCGTGGCGCAGGCGCATCTTCTCAAACATGGCGGGCCGACGCAGGTCCAGATAGCGGTATTTGAGCCGCAACGCCTCATCCACGTCTTTGTCTTCATTGAGCTGGAACGGCGGCGTCTTGGCGGCGTTCAGGATCTCGATGCTCTCAGCCGCCACTTCAAAGTCGCCTGTCTTGAGGTTCGCGTTTTCCGTACCTTCGGGCCGCCGCCGAACGGTTCCCTGGATGCTCAGGCAGTATTCCGACCGGACGCGCTCCGCGACGGCCAAAGCGTCCGGGGCATCGCCGCCGTCTATGGCGATCTGGACGATCCCCGTCCGGTCGCGCAGGTCCAGGAAGACGATCCCGCCCTGATCCCGGCTTCGGTTGACCCAGCCGTTCAGGGTCACGATCTGCCCCACCTGCGCCTCCGACACCTCTCCACACGCCACGGTCCGTTTCCAGTCTGCCACGATAAACTGTCTCCTGTGCCCCGCTCCGGGCTTCTACTCACGAAATAGTGTCTTCCAGTATACCACAGCGTGGGGGAAGGCCGGTAAATAAACCTGTACAATTAACAGGTTCCCACGTCCAGCGAGTATAATAAGTGAGAGGACGAACCAATGCCCCTGGCGCATCAGTATCAACACATAGAGAAAGACGTCTACACCGAAGACGAATACTTCGAGTTCGAACGGTGCAGTATGGGCCGCTGGGAGTACGTCAACGGCGAAATCCGCGCCATGAGCGGCGGGACGGCCGATCACAGTTCAATCTCCAGCAACGTTATTCGCCTGCTTGGGAACGCTCTTGTTCCCCGAGGATGCCGTATCTTCGGCTCGGACATGAAGGTCCACACCGGCGACGGCATCAACACCCTTCCCGACGTTTCCGTCGTCTGCGGAATTCTGAACTTTCACCGGGGCCGGAATGACATCATTACCAATCCGCTGCTGATCGTTGAAGTCTTGTCCGATTCGATCGGAGCCTACGATCAGGGCGAGAAGTTCCGCCACTACCAGACGATCCCGACACTGACGGACTATCTCCTGGTGGCACAAGACGAGGCGCGTGTCATGCTCTACACCCGCCATGAAGACCACTGGGATTACCGGGTCGTCACCGCCCTGAGCAGCGCCGTTCATCTGCCGTCTGTGGAAACGACGCTGGCACTGGCTGACGTCTACGCTTTGATTGAGTTGCCAAGCGACAGAGCAGCACCCGCCACGAAATAAATTCCGAGGTGGGACCGTGCAACATCAGATAGGCAACAGACTTGTTGCTGCACTGCGTGTGGAGACGGCGTTGAGAATGACGGCCGACATGTTTGGGCTTGAGCGGCCTCAGTTCTTCATACTACTCGTTGCCTTGACTCTGGCGAGTTGTCTTACTCTGCTGTTTATTTGGTCAGGTCTGACGACGACTGACGCAGAAGGCAGACTTGTGGTGGCGGCTCTGGGTGGCATTGGTGTAGCCCTCCTTTCTCCGCTTTGGGGCCTTGTACGCGGCAAAGTTCCACTGTGGCTCGTCATACTACTCGTTTTGACGGCTCTGCTAGGTGTCATGCAACTAAACGCATGGGCAGTTGAAGAGTTACAAGACCACCAAGTCATTTCAAGGTTCTATGAGCAGTGGTTTGTGCTGCCCTTTTCCGTACCTGGATTTATCGCCTTGTACCGCCGTAACAACCCGGTGGCCTAGAGTGACTGCCGTAAAGCAGAGACGTTCGGCACTCGGCGCCAAGTGACGTTAGAAATCAAATCAAGTGGCAGACAAGAAATACAACACACTAATCGTATGGCTCCGGCGCGACCTCCGCGTTTCGGACAACGCCGCGCTGCACCACGCCTGCGAACAGGCCGAGAGCGTCATCCCCCTGTTCATCCTGGACCCGTTTATTCTCGACCGGGCGGACACGGGCGCGGCCCGTGTCACCTTCCTGCTGGATGCAATGGCCGTTCTGGACGCCAACCTGCAAAAGCGCGGCGGGCGGCTGATCGTTCGCCGGGGGCGGACGCCGGACGTGCTCCTGAAAGCCGTGGCCGAGTTCGGGGCGGACGGCGTGTTCCATCAGCGCGAGTTTGAGCCGCACGGCAAGGCGCGTGATGAAGCTGTCGCAAAGACTCTGCGGGAAATGGGTAAGGTCTGCGAGACGTTCCCCGGACTGGCCCTGTTCGAGCCGAACGAGATACTGTCGCAGACGAGCAGCACTTACACGGTTTTCGGCCCTTACAAGAAGCTGTGGTTTTCCAAGCCCGCCGATGCCCCCTACCCCGCCCCGAAGCACGTGCCCGTTCCCGCCGAAGTGGTCAGCGAGCCGTTGCCGACGGCCCAGGACTTGAAGTTCCAGACGAACCAGACGTTCGCCTGCGGCGGTGAGGATGCCGCCAAAACGCTCCTCACGGCCTTTCTGAAGGCCAAGATCGGGGGCTACGACTCGGCGCGAGATATTCTCGGTCAAGAGGGCACATCCCGTCTATCCCGGCATCTGCACTTTGGGACGCTCTCGCCGCGCTCTGTCGTGGACGCTGTCCGTAGATTAGGGAAAGACAAGCTTTCGGGGCAGGATGCGGAGGCACAGACGGAGCATCAGGCCGAGCCGGGGCATACGACGTTTCTGTCCGAGCTGGCCTGGCGCGACTTCTATTTGCAGATATTGGACCACTTCCCACATGTGGCTGAGGGGGCGTTCCGTAAGCAATTCAACGCCCTGGAATGGGAAAACGACGAGGCGCTGTTCACGGCCTGGAAGGAGGGCCGGACCGGCTATCCCATCGTGGACGCGGCCATGCGGCAGCTCAATGAGGAGGCGTGGATGCACAACCGGGGCCGAATGGTGGTCGCATCGTTCCTGACCAAAGATCTGTTGATTGACTGGCGCTGGGGCGAGCGATACTTTATGCAGAAGCTCGTAGACGGCGATCAGGCGTCGAACAACGGCGGCTGGCAGTGGGCGGCCGGTACGGGGACAGATGCCCAGCCGTTCTTCCGGATTTTCAACCCGACCAGCCAGGGCGAGAAGTTCGACCCAGACGGGATGTACGTCAGGCGATGGGTGCCGGAACTAGAGCGAGTCCCGGCCGCCTCGATCCATCAGCCCTGGAGTCTGTCACAGTCCGAACGGGAGTACCTGGGGTGTACAGACTACCCAGCCCGGATCGTAGACCACAAGACGCAGCGCGAGAAGGCGCTGGCAATGTACAGGAAGATCACAAAGGCCGCCGAATGAGGCGACACGGCATGCTCATCGCGCTGTGGGCCTTGACCCTCACCTGGGCCGGACCCAGCATGGCACAGGCTCCCTCGCCGGCGACAGCGCCCGACATTCTCGTTCTTGTTTACCAGAGGCCAGGGCTGGGCGATCAGGTGGATATCACTTACTCTCATGTTGTCCCTCCCGCCCAAGCACAGCACGACGTTCAAGCGCTGGCTCAGGCGGCGGGATGGACTGTGGAGCAGAGTAAGATCACCAATGGTCTCCCGCCTGTGCAGGGTCGAGGCGGCGCGATGACCAGCGCCTCATTCATCGTCGCACACGCGATTGACGACACGAGCCATACGTTTCCTTTAGAGGCATTGATCACAGCTTTCCGATCCTACAAGCGTCTGGCGTTGGTCTTTTTCGTCGCGTCCGGCTTCCAATTCCAGGGTTTAGGTCAATATACCGATAAAAACGTGCAGGTGGCGATGGAACAGCACGGCTCGGCGTATACGTATCAGATACAGGTGCTCAATTCAAGTTTCGACCGGCTCAACCTGCCACAGCCGAACCCGGCTCAAGAGGCAGGGCACGGTCGACGCTCGCCCCTGCTCCTGCTGCTCGGCATCCTCGTCGCGGCAGGCGCGGTAGGCGTCCTCGTTTACGCGGTGACCTCCCGACTCGCTGCCCCTGAGAAGCCCGCAGACGAAAAGACATTCTCGGAACCAAAGGACAAGACGAATGCTGGAAATCCATGAACTGCTGAAAGTGGCCGCCACTAAGAAGGCCTCCGACGTCTTCATCAAGGCCAACAGTCCGCCCGCTATGCGGATCAGCGGGCGTATCCAGATGACGGACGCGCCGCCGCTTACGCCGGACGACTGCCGCAGCCTAGCCTACAGCGTAATGACGCACGAGCAAATTGGTCGCTTTGAGCACCGCCATGAACTCGACATCGCGTTCGAGGTGGACGGCGTCTGCCGCATCCGCTGCAACATTCACCAACAACGCGGATCAATGGGCATGGTTCTCCGGCTGATCCCCTTGAAGCTCTTCTCGCTGGAACAACTTGGGATGCCGCCCGTTCTGGCCGAATTAACAAAGTCGCGGCAGGGCCTGATTCTGGTGACGGGGCCGACTGGGTCGGGCAAGTCTACGACGATGGCGGCCATGATTGACCTGATCAACTCGACCCGGCGCACCAATATCATCACCTGCGAAGACCCCATCGAGTTCATGCACCCGGACAAGATGTCCATCGTCTCCCAGCGCGAGGTCGGCATAGATACGGACTCGTTCGCGGACGCGCTCAAATACATGATGCGTCAGAACCCGGACGTCCTGCTGATCGGCGAGATGCGCGACATTGAGACCATGAGCGTCGGCCTGTCTGCGGCGGAGACAGGGCACTTAGTCTTTTCCACACTGCATACCGCCTCGGCGGCGGAGACTTTGGACCGTATTATCAATATGTACCCGCCGCAGGACCGGGACATGGTCTGCCTCCGCCTCGCCGGCTCCATGCGAGGCGTCGTCTCGCAGAAGCTGCCCCCGCGCCTGGACGGCACGGGCCGCGTCGGCGCGATTGAAGTGATGATCGTCACCCCGACCATCGCCAAACTGATCGAGGAAGGACGCGCCTCCCAGCTCTACGGGGCCATCGCCGAGGGCAACTTCTGGGGGATGCAGACGATGAACCAGTGCCTCATCAAATACGTTCGCGCGGGCCTGATCTCGGAAGACGAGGCCATCGCGAACGCCGGCAACGTGACGGAGATGAAGCAGATGCTCCGAAGGCCGTAAGGTCTTATCTCTAAGAAAAAGAGGGCGGGGAACCCCCACCCTCTTTTCTTACCTCGGACTGGCCTGCGTCACCGGCTGCGGGACTTGCCCTTAGTCACCCGGCGACGCTCAGCGCGGGCGATGCTGGGAGCAAGGGCGGCTTCGACGGGGCCAGCCTCACCCATGCCGTCCTCGTCCGCCCCCTGTTCCAGCACTTCCATCAGGCCTGCCATCGGGTACTGGGGGATCATCGGGTCGAGGCTGATCTGGATCGTGGACATGACGCCGACGACTTCGGACTGGATGGACGCCTGCATCTGGTGGAACATGTCGTAGGCTTCCTTCTTGTACAGGACCAGCGGGTCAATGCCCGCGTACCCGCGCCAGCCGATACCCTCACGGAGATAGTCCATCGCTGACAGATGCTCCATCCAGTGACGGTCCAGCGACTGCAAGGTCACGCGCCGCTCCAGATCGCGCATCTCAGACACGCCTCCTTCTTCGCCCAGAGTCTGGATGAAGTGCGCCTCCTTGTCTGCATAGGATTTGTCCGCCAAGCCCGTCAGAAACTCTACCAGCTCGGGGCGCTTCTTGCCCTTCAGCTCGTCAAGCTGAGCGTATTGGACTAGTGGGAACGTCGCGTTGAGGCTGTTGTACAGTCCTTCCAAGTCCCATTCCTCAGTCGGCACGCCGTCGGTCGCGTACTGGGCGATGTCGGCCTCTACGGTGTCGTTCAGGTAGCCGACGATGGTCTCCCGCAGATCCGCCCCTTCCATGATGCGGCGGCGCTCGCCGTAGATGTTGGCCCGCTGGACGTTCATCACGTCGTCATAGTCGAGTGTGGACTTGCGCTGGTCGAAGTAGAACAACTCGACCTTCTTCTGGGCGCGGGCGATCATGGCCGACAGCATCTTGGCGTCAATCGCCTGGTCTTCGGCCCAGCTTTGCAGCAGGGGCGAGTTAGCCTTGTCTCCGAACAGGCGCCATAGCTCGTCTTCCAGGGACACATAGAAGCGGGACGCGCCCGGATCGCCCTGGCGGCCCGCGCGGCCCCGGAGCTGGTTGTCAATGCGCCGGGCTTCGTGACGCTCACTGCCCAGGATGAACAGGCCGCCCGCCGCGCGTACTTCATCGGCCTCCTTCTGATGCTCCACGCTGCCCCGCTCGCCCACCGGCGTCAGACCGACGATGGGTTTGCCGCCACGCCGGTAGTCGTAGTCGTCCCCAGCCGCCTTAGCCGACTCCTCATCACTGACCATGCTGCCGCCCAAAAGGATGTCCACGCCGCGTCCGGCCATATTGGTGGCGACGGTGACACTGCCCTTGCGGCCCGCCTCAGCGATGATATGGGCTTCCTTCTCGTGCGACTTGGCATTCAGGATGTTGTGCGGGATACCATGTGTCATGGCCTCATCCAGCCGCTCCCGGTTCTCGGTCTTGATCTCCAGCAGCTTCGCCAGGGCGTCCCGATTGGTCGGATCGGCCATGCTGGTCGCCAGGCCGAAGTGCCGAGCCATCTCAGTCAGTCTGCCGGCCGTCAAGACGGGAACATCCTCGCCCTTGGCAATGCCGTAGGGGCTAAGACGCTGGTTCAAGGTGGCACTCCACTCAGCATACTTGGTCTTGTCCAGGCCCTTCGTGTTTTCCAGCTTGTCCCGAAGCAGATCTACGACGCCCAGTAACTGCAAGCGGTCAAAGCGCAGGCGGTCCGAGACGCGCTCGGACATCTCGACGCTCCGGGTACCAATGAGGACCGGCTGCTGCCTCGCGTATAGCGTTAGGACTTCGCGGGCGATGCCGCGAAGCTTGGCTTCCTGCGACTTGAAGATGATGTCGGCGTTGTCTTCCCGAACCATCGGTTTATTCGTCGGGACTTGCACGACGTCCAGGGCGTAGATCTTGCGAAACTCGTCTTCCTCAGTCTTGGCGGTGCCCGTCATGCCGCCGAGCTTGGGGTAGAGCCGGAACAGGTTCTGGAAGGTGATCGTCGCCAACGTTTGGTTCTCGTTCTCGATCTTGACGCCTTCTTTGGCCTCCACCGCCTGGTGTAGACCGTCCGACCAGCGACGCCCGAACATCAGACGGCCGGTGTTCTCGTCAATGATGACGACCTCTTCCTTGCCTTCCTCGTTCCTCTTGACCAGGTAATCCACGTCCCGCTTCCAGACCGCGTGAGCCTTCAGAGCGGCCCCGGCGTGCTGCATCAACGCAAGATTCTCCGCATCAGACAGGTTCTGGATGCCTAAGGCCAACTCGACCCGGCGCTGTCCGTCTTCACTAAACGTCGCCGTCTTCTGCTTCTCCTCAATCTTATAGTCCCGCTCGTTTTGTAGCTGCCGAATGATGCGGTCCATCTTGACGTACAGGTCCGACGACGCCTCGGCCTGACCTGAAATAATCAGCGGCGTTCGGGCCTCATCAATCAAAATCGAGTCCACTTCGTCCACGATGGCGAAGACCAATTCCGGCTGGTTCAGTTCCTGACCCGGCACAGAGAGATTGTCGCGCAAATAGTCGAAGCCATACTCATTATTGGTGCCGTAGGTGATGTCGCAGTTGTAAGCCTCGCGGCGGGAGGATGCGGGGCGAGCGAAGTCGTAACGCGGATCCGGGTGTCGGAACTCCGGGTCGTAAATATATGTGCCGCCGACGTCACCGGTTTCGGGGCTTTGGCCCTGAATGATACCAATGGACAGGCCCAGGAAGTGATACAGTGGCCCCATCGCGACCGCGCCGACTTTGCTCAAGTAGTCATTGACGGTGACCAGATGGACACCATGCCCGGTCAGTGCGTTGAGGTAGATAGGCAGGGTCGCCGTCAGCGTTTTGCCTTCACCCGTCTTCATCTCGGCGATACGCCCATCATGCAGCACCATGCCGCCGATGAGCTGCACGTCGAAAGGCCGCATCTTCAGCGTCCGGCCGGCGGCCTCGCGGACGACCGCGAACGCGTCCGGCAGGATCGGGTCCAGAGCAGCGTCACTGACGACGCGCTTTTCGTCCCGCTCCAGATCCTCCCACTCCTTGCCGCGCAGCTCGCACTCGGCCTCAATGACCTTGGCCACCCGCTCCTTGAACTCGACAGTCTTAGCCTTGAGCGCGTCGTCGCTCATGTTCTTCATGTCGGCTTCCAGGGCCGTGATCTGGTCCGCCCGCTTGCGGTACTTCGCCACGTCGCGCTCATTGCCGTCGAACAGTTTCTTAAAGAATTCCATAGTAGTGTGAGTGCCTTTCGCACAAGAGAATGCCCCTGCCTCGACCACCGTGAACGGCGGGAGGCAGCAGGATAAGTCGTCGGCGCAGTCAGCCGCACCTTTTCCTCCTCCAGTTCCCCTAAAATTGGGGGCTAGGAGGCGGTCTCAGGGCGCACGAGCGGCGTGGGGAAAGGGGTGTGAGGAGGCGACTGCTACTGGGGAAGCCGCGACAAAACTTGCAGACGGATTCGGATCCGGGTCTACGGAGTGGATCACCCTGGCAGGCACGGTGACGGGCTGCACAGAAGGCGTCGCTTGAACCGACTCAGTCGGGATGGGCTTAGGCGGTACGGCCTCCGCTGCCCGGCCCTGCACCACGACACACACGCGGACAATGCCCGGCTGTGACAACGGCAGCAGCGCCCACCCAGCAAGGGCGGGTGTTGCCAAAATCAGGAGGTTAAGTTGGACAAGCGTTTGCAGAAGCATTAGGTGTCAGTATAGCACAACGCCGGGGCGATGTCAAAAGTTTCCCACCGGTGGCAGATCGCCGCCATGTCGGGTAGTTTCTACCACAAATAGGCCCGGAGTCTCTATGCAATCTAGTCGGGACGGTGAAGGCACGTCGGCGTAAGCGGCAATGTAAGTGCGCCAGCCATTTGCGGGAACGTCTGAGACCTGAAAACAGAGGGAGAGGGAGAGTTGATGGCGGTCAGGGCGGCCTTTGGCATCTGGCCCAAACGTCATGCCTTGGATTGAAGCGGGGACGGCAGCAGCGCCTAAAGGAGAGACCAGAACCGGCGGGAGGGGTGTGTCGAGCGGCCAGGACATTGAGGCGCGGAAGACAGCAGTGCCACTGAGGGCGTGATCGGTGAGGTTGAAGACGACGAGAGCACGTGAGGTGTCAGGGTTACTCATGCCGGTGTTGACGCGGTCAGCGGCGACCGCGAGTTCGCTGAGTGTCACTCGCCTGACCACCGCTTGAAAACCAGTGTGGCATTGTGGCCGCCGAAGCCGAAGGAGTTGGACAGGGCGATGTCTACTTGTTGCTCGCGGGCCTGGTTCGGCACGAAGTCCAGGTCGCACTCGGCATCAGGGTTGTCCAGGTTCATGGTCGGCGGCAGAATGCCGTTCTGGAGGGCCAGCGCGACGGCGATAGCCTCAACCGCTCCGGCCGCGCCAAGCAGGTGGCCAGTCATGGACTTGGTAGACGACACGGCGAGGCGGGAGGCATGGGGGCCGAAGACGGATTTGAGGGCCTGGACTTCCAGGACGTCCCCCGCCGGCGTGCTGGTACCGTGGGCGTTTATGTAGC
>JAYTRQ010000590.1:0-3575 GCA_043746125.1 Armatimonadota bacterium
TCGGCGACTTCAAGCTGGACGAGGGCCGGGTTCTTCTCCACCTGCTTGCCAACCACGAAGAAAGTCGCGGGCGTATGCGTGGCCCGGAGGATGTCCAGCAGTTGCAGCGTGTAGACAGGGTGCGGGCCGTCGTCGAACGTCAGCGCGACGCGCTGCTTGCGGATGTCGCCCCGGATGATCTTGTTGAACTTGTAGCCCCGCTCCTGCTCCGACTCGTCCTTTGCGAGCAGGGTAAGGTAGGGTCGGTAGCGCTCCGGAAAAGACGGCGAATCATAAAAAGCCGATGGCAAAACCTGATGAACCACCTGAACCTGGGCCTTTGCCTTCGCCGGGGCCGTGGGCTTGATTAGGGGCTTGGGCGCTGGTTTGGCGGGAGCCGCGCCCCAAGCAGAGAGGGGCACGAGGAGGCCAAGCGCCAGCCCCCAACGGGTCGAATTAATCCGCATCGTTGAGCCTCAGATCGCGCAGGACCAAGCCGGACAGCAGCTTCGGATAGAAGAACGTGGACTTCTGCGGCATGACGTCCCCAGCCAGCGACACGTCTTTTATCTCGCTGACCGTGGGACGCCCTAACAGGAACGCCGCCTGCGCCTTCCCCTCCGCCACGGCCGCGACGGCTTCCACCAGGTCGCGCGTGTAGCTGACGTTTGTCCCGGCGGCCACGGCGGCGGCATCAATCCCAAGCGCCTGATCGAGAATGAGCGAACCGAGCAGCGTGACGGGCAGCCGCTCGACGGCCGTGGAAGCTGGGCCGGGAATTGGGCCGGGGTCATCGCCCTCAGCGGCGTCTAGAACGGCCAATTGGACGCGGCCGGGCGGCAGAACGATCCCGAACGCCGTCCGGCCCTCGGCGGCGTGGGCTGCGATCTCAGCCTCCACCGCCTCGGACGAACTGTCCGACAGCGTAAACCGTGCGTCAAGAGCGGCCGGCAGCCCGGAAATCCTCTCGGGCGCTACGTTCCGCACCAGGCGGTGCGTCGGCAGAACCAGCAACCCTTCATCCTCGAATGCTGTCAGGGTAATCAAGATGTAATCGGCGGTGACCGGCGTGTCCTCCGAAATCTCCGGGTGTGCGGCCCGAAACTCACGCCGGTAGTTCAAGGACGTCTCATAACGGTGGTGTCCGTCGGCGATAAAGACCTGTTTGTCTGCCAGCATGTCCCGCAGGACAGCGTGGGCGCGGGAGTCTACGATCGCCTCGATGCAATGGCTGGACCCAATGGCGTCCTCCACACGGCAGACAGCCGCCTCGCGGTCGTCATACTCGCGCAGAAAGCTCTGGACGGCCATGTCGGGATCGCTATACAGGCCGTAGATGGACTCGAACTGCGCTTCCGTCGCGCGGAGTAGTTCCAACCGGTCCACCTTGGCCGCCGTCAGCGTCTTCTCGTGGGGCAGGACGCGGCCCGTGGCGTACTCTTCCAACTTGAGCAGGCAGACCAGGCCGATGCGCTCCGGGCAGGCGTGGCCGGTGGCAGGGTCGGTAAACCTTTGCCGGTAGACGTAGAGGGCGGGCACGGCGTCGGCTTTCAGTACGCCCGCCTCGAGCCACTTGCGGAACGTCGCTGCGGCCCGCTCGTATTTGTCACCCTCACGCCCTAAGATGAGCCGGACGACGTTGGCGGGGTTGCGGTCATACAGCGCGGCCTGTTCCGCCGACGAGATCACGTCATAGGGCGGCGCGACCAACGCCTCCAAATCACAGCCGGCCGCGGCCGTGTCGTAGCGGACGCCCCGGAACGGGAGAATGTCAACCATAAAAGTGCAGCCCTTTCGCGAGCGTTAAGGATACCCCAAACGCGCCTCTGGACGCAATGCCTGGGAACCGCGCGATGGGAAGGCGCATTGTGGGTATACCTGTGTTGTCGCCTTTTCGACTCCGGAGATTCCGTATGCCGCCGACCGCCCCTCACCCGTCTGTCCTAACCGTGCTAGAGGAATTGAAGCAGAACCACCCGGACATCCCGTTCCTGGCCTTAGGCCAGACGGTCTTCTGGGACGAGCCGGACAAGGCCGTCTGGCGCCGCCTGCTCGACGAACATCTGCCCGGAGCCGCGCTGATCGCGGGGGTCCACGACACGGATTATTTCGCCAAGACGTCCGCCCATGTCGGAGACGCCCAGAAGTTCGTCGCCCTGCCGCACAACGACGGGCCAACGCGCGACCTGTGGAGCGCGGCGGGCGAGATGTCGTCCCTGTTCGGCAGCGAGAGCGTCCCGACGCGGGCTGTTTATCTGCGGCACGGCGTTCCATTTGACTGGCTGGCGAAGTCGTATCCCGGCGGCCGGGCAGCTCTGTTTGCTGACAAAACCGAAGCTTGGGGCTGGCGCGGCATCGTCCATACCGAGTCACACAACGTCATCGCCCACGACATCCCTATCCGGGACATCCAGAACGCGCTTCTGGAACAGATTGATTGGGCCTTCAGAGAGAGCCTGGCTTGCCTGGCTGACACCGACACACGCGACCGCGCAGTGGCTGTGGCCAAGACCGTCAAGGGCTGGGTGCTTGAGTTCCTGGAGTCCTGCAGCGATTCGTGTCGGCTCTCTGATCTATATCAGACACTGTTGCCCCGCTTCTACCGCCTGCTCCTGGGCGCTCCGCCCGCCGACCTCTCGCTCACCTCGTCCATCACACTGTTCCAGTTCAACCGCCGGACCTGGCAGAAGCCTCGATTCGGACTGATCGGCCTGTTCCTGGACCCCAAGACGCGGCGGATCGCACGGGAGGCGTACGACCGGGCAGTGGGCGGCTCCGGGTCGGGCATCTACACCCTGGACGCCTTCGGGCCGGGCGCTATCCCCTTCGATCTGGTCATCCCTGGCATCGGGCGCGGCACGATCCGTACGGCCCCCGCGGCCTTGGTTATTGAGACGGCTTCGCAGGACACGTTCGTGCCGCTGCGCGAGCCGATTACCCGACTGGACCAGCTTGCTGCCATTGTGGAAGACCAGTTCGGGCCGGATGCCGCCCTGGTCGGCAAGGCCGTCACCCTGGCCGACATGATCGCCGCCGAGCATCTTGTCGTGTTCCATGAGACCGCGTCCGGCTACACAAGCCTCACCCAGGCCATGAACGCCCGCATGGCCGAACGCGGTGTCCCGCTGGCCCTGCATCCCATCGTTCGCTTGACCTACCCGACTTGGGACGCTTTAGTGGCCGTGCCGGAAACCGTCACGTTCCGTCTACCTGCCCACCTCGCGACGACGTTCGGGGCCGAGACGATCTCCGCGCCCGCCTTCGCCCGCCGCTGGCACTCCGTCCTGGCCGACTGTCGCCAGATCCTGCGGGAGAGCCGCGAGATACGCGGCACCCGTGCCCTGCTGTGTTACCTGGAAAGCAAGCGCGGCAGCGGCTGGTGCGACAGGCAGCAGGAGTATGAGTCCGCGCTCAAGACGCTGAAGGGGATGGCGGGGCACAGCGACACCCTGCGCGGGCGAATTGAAGAACACGAACGGGAGCTGGACGTCTGGCGCAGAGAACGGGCGGACCTGGAGCGGCGCATGGGCGAAGACTTCCGGCAGACTCTCCAGCCCCTTCTCGCCAAGCGCGATACCGCGACGGACCCGCGTGAG
>JAYTRQ010000591.1:0-11002 GCA_043746125.1 Armatimonadota bacterium
GTTGTGGCCGTTGACGACATAATTGAGACCGTCGGCGGGGTCGTGCCAGGCGTGGACGACGCCTGCGAGGTCCTGGTTAAAGGCCGGCGCCCCCGATAGCGAGCCGGTCTGGCCGCCCTGCCCCGCGCCCATCTTGTACTGGAAGCGCTCCGGGTCCGTGTGGAGCTGGTCCACCGGGAAGTCGGGCTGTAGTCCCTGCGGGATCTGGTCTTGCGGGACCTGGTCTTGCGGGACCTGGTCTTGCGGGATCGAAGGATTGAGAGCCAAAGGCGCGGGCGGGGCCACTTCCGCTGGGAGGCCTGCCGCTTCCGCCGGCAGGGACGGCACGAGGGGAGCGGGCGCCGCGCTGGTGGCAAGGCCCGGCGCTTCACTCGGCACGGAAACAGGTGCAAGGGCGGGATGCACAGGGGACGGTGCCGGCCCAAGGCTTCCACTGTCAAGGCTTCCACTGTCAGGGCTTCCACCAGGGTTTTCACCAGGGCTTTCAAGCGCAGCGGGGCTGAAAGACCGAGCTGTCACAGCCGGGTTGATGCCGGGGATCTCGTGTCCTTCGAGCTTCGGGAGGCGCATCTTGGGTCCGATCGCGTTGGGGGCGATCCCCGGCGCCTTTCGCGGCAGTCCTCTTTGCGCCGCGTGGGCCACCTTGCCGGCCCCTTTGGCGACCGCCCGCCCGACCGGCCCCAGCGTGGCGACGGAATGGGCGACGTCCGCTCCCTTCGCCAGTCCCCCGGCCAGCTTCGCCGCGCCGGCCGCTTCTGCCAGCCCCGACGCCCCGCGCAGCACCTTCGAGGCCCCGCCCGCGACCGGCAGGAAATCCGCCAGCGTTTGCAGCTTGTGGGCGAAGACGTCGCGCCCGAGGTGCGTAGGCCGACCGAACGCGGCCCGCCCTGCGTTGTGGACGAGCGGGTCATTGTAGAGGCCCCCGGCCAGTCCTTGCGCCGTGCTGTCGATGGCGTCTTGACCGCCGGAGATCGTCAGCGGGTTGTCGTTGCCGGGGATGAGCGGCGCGAGGACGCGGTGGGCGATGCGCCCCGCCCCGTCCGCGCCCTCGTAAAAGGCCCCATGCTTCTGCTTCGGGTTCAGGCCGACCAGGTCGATCAGCCCCTGCTTGATCTCCCCGCGGTGCCCGTTCGCGCCGATTAGGTCCTTGAAAAAGTTGCCGACTGTGTGCGGTTCCTCGGCGGGCCGGGCCGTATGCGGGCCCGGGGGGCGCGAGGCGGGGGCGGGTTTGGCATCCGCCGGATCACCGTAGGGGTCGTGCGACGACGAGCCGGGGTCGTCCACCGGGGTCAGGCCGCCCTGCGTCGGGTCGTGGGCGTAACCTTGGGCGCGCAAGCTGTGACCCACGCGGCGGCCCTCGTCGGTCTTGAAGAAGCCCGACTTCGCGAGGCCGTCATAATGCTGTTGGACGAACATTTTCATCTTCGGGCGCAGCGCGGCGGGCTTCCCAGCCTTCTGATAGGCGTCCAGCGCTTCGGCGATGTGGTTGAGCGACGTGTCGGGGCTGGTCTGGGTGTCTGTGGGCACGGGGGGTCTCTTTCGGTAAGGTGTCCAGGGTGGGCGCCCGGCGCGGGCCGGCACCCCCCCGCCTCAGCGCTAGTGGATGCCCAAGGCGCGCAGTCGGGCCAGGGCGGCGGCCGTCGCAGAACGCGCGGCTTGTGGGCGGTGGCCGGTGCTGGGGGCCGCTCGCCCCAGCGCCGGTCCCTCTTTGAATTCCCCCGTCTGCCGGCGCGGCTGGGAGTGGGAGTGATGCACGGGCGGGGCGCCGCGCGGATCACCCGCCGGCCAGCCATTCACCATCGGCGCGCCAGCGGCATTTCGAAGTCCGGCGAGTTGCGCGGGCGACAAAGGGCCTCGGCGCGGGGGGGCGGAGGTTTGAGGCAGCGCCGGGGCATAGGGGGCGACCACGCCGGCCCGGCTGGCGGGACGGAACGCGCGGGGGGCCACACCGGGGAACGGCTCGACGCGGGCGCCGTCGGGGCCGACGGGCTGGCTCTGGAGGTGCCGGCGCTGGTTCTGGAGGTGCAGGAACTCCTGATGGCCTTCCGGCGTATCCACGAGGGCGGAAGGGCGGAAGCCCAGCAGGGCATCGCGGGCGCTCGTTTTGCCCCGTTTGGTCAGCTCGGAGAGGCGCCGCTCGATCTGCTCGACCGGATCGCGGTAGGCCCCCGCCTTGCCGCCAGCCCGCTGCCCCGATTGCAGCAGGCGCTCGCCGCCCTGCTGGACGCGCTGACCACCTTGCAAGACGCGCATCATTCCCTGGTCAATGCGGGCCGCCCCCTGACTCTCGGCGATGCCATCGTGCCGCGATCGCTCGCCCTGCCCCGCGCGGGCCGTCCCCTCCGCCACCCGGTTGTGCCGCCCAGTCTCAGCGAGCCGCTGGGGGGCCTCCTGCGTCGCCTCCTGCGCGCGGGCCGTCGTCGCCGCGACCGCTTGCCGTTTGCCGGTCTGATCGGCGTTGGGGCGGAAGACGGGGACGGTCGTCGGAGTGGTCGGGGTCTCCCCGCCGAACAGATCGATCGCGGCGTTGACGCCGCCGGCCTGCGCGGGCGGCAGTCCGTAGTTTTTGGGCCGCGTCCCGCCGTCCGGGGCGCCCGGCACCGGCAGGGACGTTCCTGCGGTCGTGTTCAGGGCCTGGATGGCGGCGGCCTGCTGGGCGGGGGTCATGTTGGCATAGCGGCCGTTGCCGGCGTTCGTAGCGTATTCGCCAAGCCCCCGGATCTGGAGGGCCTGCTGTCGAACCCGAAGGCCCGCGTCCGTGGTCTCCTTCTGGTGGGCGTACTTCTCCCGCTGAAGCGCGCCGGTGGCCTCGGCCTGGTGAGCCTTGGCCCCTGCGATCACCGCCGCGCTCGTGCGCCGCGCGTCGGCGTCCAGCCCGCGTTGAGCCAAAGCGGCCTGCCGGCCCTGCTCGGCCTGGTGAGCTTGGAGCGCACGGGACGTCATGACGAGGAGCTGCTGCCGGTCCTTCTTCTTTTTCTCCTCCGCCTGGTCGTGGCCCTTCGTGAAGCCCAGTCCGAACTGTGCGAGGTTGCCTAGGTTGAAAGCCATGTCGAGTGCCTTTCTGGTGCCTTTCTTGTCCGTCTTTTCGGGGAGTAACTGGGTGCCGTGCCGGCGGCGAATGAATGTTCCCTATGATACCACAATACGCGACTCGTGTATCGTCCATGCAAGCTGCCTCATGACCGTATTTAGCCCGTGCGGAGTGTCACCTCTTCAAGAAATGCCGGAAACGCGGGCCGGCACCCCCCGATTTGGTTAGACCCAGTTAGACTCAGTTATTGGTTAGACTCAGTTAGACGGCCCCCCGTGTCGAGTCAGAGTGTCGAGCGGGGGCCAGTCGCCCTGAATAGAGTCGGGGCGGGTCCATCGAGAACGGGTCGGCGGTCAGCACCCCCAGCGGATAGGGCGCATCCTGCCGCGAAAGCTCCCCCAGGTCCACCCGAAGCAACAGCAGCACCTCCTCGGCCCACGGATCAGAGGGATCGGCATAGCCAGCGGCCTGGCCGTCTTCCCCCGCGACCATGAGGCCCGCCGACTCAGTCAGGGCGGCCAGCTTCTCGATCTGCTGGGACTGGTAGAGGAGGGCCTGGGCGCGGGTGCCTCTGGGCGGGTCCGCGCAGCGAAGGCGGATGCCGTAGTCGAAGAGGCGGCCCGCCCCGGCACGCAGGTCGCACAGCGTCAGCAGGCCGGCCTTGTGGTCGGCGACGGCGGCGCGCAGCTCGGCGGTCAGGGCGGCGCCGTTCTTCAGGGCCAGGTCCTCGCCCCGGCGCGTGAACGACACGGAGAGCGCGGCCAGGGCTTCCCCCAGGGCGGGGAACGGCAGGACGGCCGGGCGGTTTTCCCCGCGGGGAGTGACTTGGCTCATTCTTCGTTCCTCATAGGATCAGCTCCTCGTCTTCGTCGGCGACTTCCGACAAAACCGACAAATGCGACGTAATTTCCAGGTTATCTTCACGAGGCTCAATTGAGTCTGCGCTTATAGGGATTTGGGGGCCTGATTTGTCGGTTTTGTCGGCCTTTGTTCCCTCAACATCATCATAAATGGCTGCGCTAAGGGTATCCAACAGGCCGATCCCCTCCCATCCGCGCGCTTTCTTGGGGCCGATACTTGAAGCCGGAAAGATGCGTCGGCCTTCTTGCAGGCGCGCACCGAAGTTCTTCTTGGACAGCCCGCGCTCGCTGTTCTCCTCCGCCCACTTGACGTAGGCGGTGTAGAGCGCGGCGGCCGTCACCCGGAGCGCGGGCCGCAGCAGGCAGCACTCGCCCAGAAAGTCTCCCAGCACGTCTTCGCCCGCCTGGTACGCCGCCGTGGCCTCCAGGACAGCCGCCGGCGCGGCCAGGCCCTGCCGCTGCCAGTCCAGGCAGCCGCGCACGGCCCAGGCCAGGATGCCGGGCATCTCGGCCCGCAGCTTGTCGGCCAAGTGCGGGTCCTTGTCGGCGTCGGCGATCTGCACGTCGAAGGGGACCATCCGAATGCGCCGCCAGATGGCGACGTCTTGCCCCCGAATGGCCGGCTTGTGGTTGGCGGCCAGGAAGATCTTGTGCGTCGGCTCGAACTCAAAGAAATCCTGCCGCATGAACCGGGCCTTGATGCGGTCGCCGCCGGTGATCTGCTTGACTAGGCCCTCAGCCATGCGCTTGCCGTCCTCGACCTCAATGGTCGCCACCAGGCGCGTCCCTTGAAGCTCGGCCACGTCGTTGTTCGGGCCGCCCTGCGCGCCCTCGCGGGCGATCAGCAGGTCCGGCGCGGCCTGCAAGGCGTAGTTTCCTAGGGTGTCCATCAGGGCGCGTAGGGCGGTAGACTTGCCGTTGGAGCCGGAGCCGTACAGGAAGAACAGGCACTGCTCAGACACGTCGCCGGTCAGCGTGTAGCCGGCGGCGCGCTGGAAGAAGGCGCGCGTCCCGGCGTCCGGCAGGACCGTCTCCAGGAACGTCTCCCACCGGGGCGCGATCGCTTCGGGGTCGTAATGCGTCCCCGCCCGCTTCGTCCCCATGTCTCCGCGTCCGCTTTCGTGCAGCCGCCCGGTCTTCAGGTCTATGGTCCCGTTGTCGCAGGCCAGCAGCCAGGGGCGCTTGTCCCACTCGGCGGCGCGGGCGGGGACGCCCGGCTCGGAGTTGGCGAGGGCGATCATGGACTGCACGCGCGCATGGCTCTGAGACCGGAGCGCGTGTTTCGCCAGCTCGGTCTGCCGGGCCGTGTCGGGGCAGTCGGCGGCCTCCTGATAGATGTGCTGGGCCGTCTCCTTGGCGCGGCGGTCGATCTCGCCGGTGTCGTCCTTCTGCCAGCACTGGCCGTCCCAGATCAGCCACTTCTCCCACGCATGGCAGAAGCGCAGATCCGCCCCGTGCCGCGCCGCCAGGCGCTGCCCGTTGCCGATGTCGGTCAGGGCAAAGTCCTGGGTCGCAGGGCCTCTCGTAGAAGGCTCTTTCTGCGCCTCGGGGTTTTGGCGGTCTCCCTTTGCGGCCGCCTCTGCCCTCTGCCCGCGCTGGATGATCGCCGCGTTGCGGGCTTCCTCGCCGTAACCTTCCGTCCGCAGCCGACGGGCGGCGGCTGCATAGTCGCCGCCGTGTTCCAACGCCGCATAGACGCCGAAGGGACTGTAGCCCGTCTGGGCCTCGAAAGGCGGCGCACTGGACGTGAAACAGTAGAACATCCGCGTCCCGGCGTAGCCGAATGTCCCGCTGTAATCGTGTGCTTTGCCGGGCCGCCGGAGCAGGACGAGGCCGCCCTTGTCGCGGATGCTCTGCCATCCGTGCCGCTCCAGCAGCGCGGGCACGTCGGCGTGGGCGCTGTAATCGTCGCCGGGCCTGCCGTCGAGGGCACTGCCCTCCCCCTTCGCCGGCGGCGGGCCGGACCGAAAGGCGTAGCGCATCTGGCCCTCGGCGGCTTCAGCGGGCGGCGGGTCGGGGAAGTCGGCGAGGTCGAGCGGGGCGCCTTCCCGGACGAAGGTGAAGGCGTTGCCCAGCGCCTCGGGCGGGCAGGAGGGGCGGTAGTAGAGGCGGGCGGCATCTTTGCAGGACGGGTCAGCGTGGCCTTCGGCGAGCGCGAGCGTCAACTTGCGATGCGCGGCGGGCCAGTCGGTGGCGGGGACGGGCGCCGCCAGAGGGAAGACGACGCGCCACTTCGGCTGCTCGGCGGTGCTGCTGTAGCTGCTGTGGAGGCACCAAGCAAGATCTTGCCCGCTCGGCGTCTGCCAGCGGCCCCAGAGGGCTTCCGGGGGGGCGCCATCGTCCACGTCCACGACGAAGCAGGAGACGGCCAGCGCGTTCCCGTTCGCCCGCGTCTTGCCTTCTGGGAAGGAGGCGGGCGACCAGGCGGGGCCGTCTTTTGTTGCGCGCGGCGTGTGCCGGGCCAGTCCGGCGATCATCTCGTCCCAGGCCAGCGTCTTCGGCTTGGGCACGTTGTCCCGGCTGTTCTGATAGGTCACAATGGACAGGGGGGCGATTGGGAGGAGGCTCATGTCCATTACTGGCGCCCCCCCATCGAAGAGCCGATCGAGGGGCCGACGCCGGCGCGCTGCTGCACTTCCCGGCCCAGGGCGGTCGCCGGCTGCGTCCGCTGCGTCAGCCCTTCCGGGTAATCGGCGACCGCGTCGGCGACCGCCTCCGTGATGGCATCGCCCCATTCGCGCGGCCAGCGGACGCAGTTGAAATACTGCTTCTTCGTGTCACCGGGCCGCTGGTACTCCACCTGCGGGGGGGCGACCCAGAGCTGCTGGCCGGGTTGCTGCACGATGGGGCAGCGCAGGATTTCCAAGGCGCCGATCTTGATGTCGGCGCTCCCGCGCCGGGCGCCGTCGCCGCTGAATTTCTTCCAGCCGAGTACCTCGACGCGGGGGGCTTTGATTTGGGGGGCTTTGAGGGGGGGATTTGCTGGCATGATTACCCCTCTCCCTGCTCAGAGGCACGGGGCGTGGGTTCCGGCGCCCCGTGAGAGGGGGCGTAGGCTTCGGCCAGCGCGGCGCTCACCAGCGGGCCGATCCGGCTCAGGCCGCCCCCGCGAAAGGGCGCGGGGCGTCGGCGGCGGGCTTGGGCGCGGGCGGCGAGCGCATTCGCGAGGGCCAGGACCTCGTGGGGACTGAAATCGGTGACTTGGGGGCGGTGGGAGCCTTTTTTGGGCTTGGATAGGGTAGAATACATCGCGATCTCCATACAGGTCTCCACCAAGCTTTCCGGCGTGGGTGGAGACCTGTCTCCTTTTTGAATTCGGTCCAGGCACTCAGGGTAAGTGCAAAGGACAAAGACGAAGTGCCCAAGAACAGAGGCTAGGTGTTCTTGGGCACTTCGTTTCTTGTCTGCAAAAGCTGTGGCGACGGGCGGCGCATCTCAGCACAGACAAGAGCTTGGCTCCGCCACACACCTAGCTGATGGAAGCGGGAGTCCATAGGTTTTTAGAAGAAAGGTTGAACGGGAGGGGCAAATATGGTAGAATCGGGGGTGAGTGGCCTCGTAACTGCTCAACCCGCGAATTTGCATTCGCCCGAGACGCCGTGCTTTCCGATTGTGAAGGCGCGGCGTTTTGTGTTTAAGCCGCTTGTTCCATCTACTGAGATCTATTATAGCGATGCCGTGAGGTGTTGTCAAGCCCAGAAAGCTTCACAGCTTTCTCTCTGTCCCGCCTTGTTCTCATCAAGCGCCGGTGCCCGCACCGCTGGCTACAGTAGAGAGCTCGCGGGTTTAGTTTCAAGTAAATGTTCCGGCATTCGGGGCACTCGGCGAACCGCTCGGGGTGGAATATATGCCCCACCGTCGTGTCATTCCCAACAAGTGCCTCAATGATCCTGGTTCCCAACCCCCAGTCAAAAGTTTCCTTATTCCATGAACCAAAGCGCAGGCTTGTTGGATCGACCCAACCGTCCTTGTTTGCTGCGCCGCCGCTATAGATCATCCAGTACTCAAGGTTAGTCGCTGGCGCTTCGCGGTAGAGATTGAAAAGTGTATTGAGATCATCAGCGCGGATCGGCCCCTTGTCGTCGTGCATGGATCTCATGATCCGTTTTACTACCCGCTGAATGTCAGCTATTCGCTTGAACGTCTTGCTCCCTGCCGGATTGAGAAGAAGCAGGTTCCCCCCGCGAGTTGATAACCATTGGAATAGCTCAGTTTCCTCGAAAGGAGCTTCCCCTGGATCATCTATCTGAAAGAACTGCGTCAACAGCGGCAGGTTCGCGTCTTTCGCTCCGAATAATGCCATCGCTCACCCCTTCCACCACAGGCGGCCCCACCAACTGAGTGCTGCCTTTTGCCGTTCGGCCCCGCCCTGCTCGGCCCCGGCGGGTGTCACCATGCCCGGATCACCCGCCGCGCTGCTCTCCGTGTCTTCTGGGGCCGGTCCCGGTGCCTCCGGCGGGTCGGTCTGCCATGCGTCCGGCGCCTGGGGCAGTGCCCGCAGCGTTTGTTCCCGCGCGAGGTTCGCGCTCGCCGCTTCCAGCAGCTGGTACAGCCGCTCCTTGTCCGCCCGCAGCTCGGCGTTCAGCGCCTCCAGGTCCGCGATCCGGGCCTGATAGACCACGGCGGGCAGCAGGCCGGTCCCTGCCGCCGGAACGCTGTCAATGGCGGCGCTGTCATCGTCTGCCGGTGTTCTGCCGGCGTTCGTGTCACCGTTGGCGGCATTGTTGTCAGCGTTCTCCCGCTCCGGCTCGATCTGGCCCCCTGACGGGGCGGGAAGAGGGGCGGGCGGGCGCTGGGCCTGGGCGATCTCCTGCACCACGCCTTGTGGCAGCAACGTTGTCAGGCGCCGGCCTGTCGCCGTTTGCCGGTGTTCTGTCAGCGTTCTGCCGGCGAAGTTGTCACTCTTCAGGAGCCGGTACAGCGTCCGCTCGCTGATCCCCAGTTGGGCGGCGCCCTGCGTGATCGTCAGCCACTCCTCCGGCACGTCTTTTTGTTTGCTCAATTGCGTCTCGGTCATCCGTTCGCCTGGGGCTGTATCCGGTAGACGGTGGCGCGGCTTGTCTACCAGTAGACAGCGGACTCGAATGCGCCGAACCGAACAGGGCGCCCGCCCCCGCCTCTGCACGGGTGGTAGACGGGCGTTTGGGGCCGATAATGAGACTTATGGCGGGTGGGGGCAAACATTCGAGGCCTAAGCCATCGCCATCGGCGACGTGGAAAACGGCCTCTCGGCAAGGCCCCCTGCTTCCTTGCCGGCGGTGATGACGACGGCGCGGATCACCTGGACGTCGCCGATGTTGAAAGAGCTTGTCTCCGAGACCTTGTGTTCCACGCGAAAGATCCGGGCCGCCGTCCGGACGAACTCCGAGTCGGGCGGGAGCGGCACGACGCCCCCGATCTGTGACCAGTTCCCCGGCGCCAGGAAGGCGCTGAGGCCGTCCACGACCCGCTGTATCCCCATCCGGTTCGTCGTCAGCCAGGGGGCGGAAACAACGACGTCCCATTTGCCGGCCGTCTCCTCCGTCTGGAAGAGGCCGAACAGGATGAACTCACCGTACTCCCGCGCCATCGTCCCCTCCGCCCCCCGGACACTCTCCATCAGATCTCTCTCGCTCTGGTTCATAGCACCGCCTCTTTCCTAACCCCATAAATTACAGCAGCACCCTGAGTAGGTGCGCCGCCGCGGCGATCATCTCGGCCGCGTTGTCAGCGGTTTGGGTCCCCACCGGGTTGTACCGCTGCTCCGGCGCCCACCGCTTCACGATGGACCAGTCCGACGCGAGGGCCGGCTTGATCCGGTCGCCAGCTCCCGAGAACAGCAGCAGCGCCTCAAACACATGGGTCTGGACGCTCTTGACGTGCTCGAACTCGCTGCGGGTGGACGGGAAGCCGGCCCAGCGCAGCGTCCGGCAGATCCGCGCCTTCAGGGCGATCTCGACCGCGTAACCGCACAGGTAGACCGCCCCGTCATAGCTGCCGCGCCGATTGAGGATGCGGGCGTCGCGCAGGTGCGCCCGCGCCGTCTTCGTCAGGTCCGCGCGTGTAATCATTCCACCTCCGGCAGATCGCCTAACGCTCCCCGCTCATGTGTTCGCCCGGCCTTGTTTTTGGTAGACGGCGGCTCGCCGGCGAAATCCTTCCGGCGGCCCCGTCAGCTCGCTCATGCCTCTTACTGCGTCCGCTTAATGTAGCCATTCTTGACGCCGACCGTGCTGCCGTAGGCGTCTGCATCTTTGTCGCTGATCACAATTCGGCCAAACTTGCATTCCGAACGCAGCCGGCCATCCTTGACGGCGATGTAGATGCTGGCCGACGTCACGCGAATCCGTTCCGCCACTTCTTTGACAGTTAGGTACATGGGGCTATTCTAGCACATCCGCTTGGCTGTTGTCAAACGGCCACTTGAAAAGAGATAAAAGAAATCTCTTAATCCTATTGACAATATATAAACGGACTGAGTATAATAGAGGAGTAAGCAAAAACGAATGGCCCCCGCGTTGCTACTAACAACCGGGGGCCGCGACCGATGAAAGGACTTTCACCGATGGCAAATTGTACCCCAATCCGCACCCGCCGTATTCTGAACGGCAACTCCCCATTGGAGTTGCTGGCCTGGGACCGCGCGCGCCAGGCCGACCAGGCCCGCCAAACCTCCTACATCGCCGCCGAGGAAGCGGCCCGGCTTCGCCGCTCCCAGGCCGCCGCCATCTACGCGGGATACTCCTTCCTGCGCGCCGAGGACCTCTGCCTTTTGAACCCTGATGGCACGCCGTTCTGTCTTGCGATGGCCGTGATCGGCGACGACGACAGCGCCATCGTCTTCTGTACAGAGGAAGAGGAAGGCCTCGTCTGGACCGTGCAGATGCGGCCTGAGTGCCCGTACCAGGCGGGGGCCTACATCGCCGCCGTGAAGGCCCGTATCTCGGCGAACAAGGCCCGCAAGATCCTCTAGTTCACTCCCACGCCGCGCCGGGCGGCTCCCTTCCCGGCAGGAGAACCCTATGCAAGCCACCAACACCCGCAAGCCTGTGACCGAGACCAGCCGCGCCTACCGGCAGGAACTCGTTTCCCGCCCGCTGACCGCCGAGGCCCCGCCCGCCTCCGAAGCCGA
>JAYTRQ010000592.1:0-3557 GCA_043746125.1 Armatimonadota bacterium
TAGGGCGACGAGATCATCTGAAGGCCCGGCGCGAACGTGAGCGCGGGGTTGAGCGCAAAGGCTCGGGTGAGTGTCTGGCCGGGCGTGGCCTGACCTATCGTCGCCTGAGCGCCCGCGTAGTGGCCGCCGCTCGCCCCGTACGCGCTGACGATGACGCTGAGGGGGACGCCGGTAGGGATGGTGAGCGTGTAGTTTCCGGACGGGTCGGTCGTCGTGGAGGCGACGGCGAGGCCGCCCGCCGTGGAGTTCGCCAGCACGGCCGCGCCGGCAATGGGCGTACCGGTGTCTGAGGTGGTCACGGTCCCGGAGACGGTCGCCGCCTGGGCGGTAGGCAGACCAGTGACCAGGGTGTTCAGCAGCGCCCCGCCCTGGAACGAACCCCATCCGGTCGCCTCATCATAGCCGGCCGTGGCGGGCGCGTACAGGTTGTTCCCGGTCGTTATGTCGTGGAAGTCCGCGCCGTAGCTCGGGCTGGCCCCGATGGCGTAGATGGGCGGGTTGAAGAAGCCGATCAGCCCCTGGCCCGTCCGCGCCCCATTGACACGGGCCGCGAACGCGGCCCAGAGTGGGACAGCCGCGCTGGTGCCGCCGTAGACGTGCCAGCTTCCCCCGACGTAGATGGAGAAGCCGGTGTTGGGGTCTGAGTCCAGCGCGACGTCCGGGACGGCCCGGCCGGCGGGGGACGAGATCAAGCCGGATTGGTAGGCAGGAGCGGGCCAGACCTTGCTGACGCCGCCGCCTGTGCCCGAACCGTGCGGGCTGAAGGAAATGTCGGTGGGGTCGGACCAGGCCGTCTCGCCCACGTAGGCGACGCCCGCACCGCTGAGGCCCAGGGTGAGGGACGTGCCGCCGACGCTGGTGACGTAAGGCTGCGAGGCGGGATCGTCCACGCTGAGGGTACTGCCGTCGTCATACGCGCCGTTGTCGCCGCTGGCCGAGAAGACGCTCTGCCCCTCGGCGGTCATCTGCTGGAAGATGACGTTCTCGGCGTTCAAAGTGGCTTGACTGGTCTGGTCCTCGGGCGCTCCCCAGGACGTCGCGACCTGGTGGGCCAGGTTGTCGTTGGCGATCCGGCTGTAGAGGTCCAAGACTGTCGCGTCCTGGCCGTCATTGGGGGCCTCGTAGACGATGATTTTACTCAGGCCGGGCGCTCCGGCCAGGGCCAGCTCGATGTCCAGGGTGCATTCGGCCGCGTTGACGCCGGGCGTCCCCGTGGCTTTATCTAACAGGACGTTCTGGAGCACGGTCGAAGGCAGGCCAAAAGAGGCCTCGTAGGCGGCGACGTCGGCGGGGGCGTAGCCGTCCAGCTCGAACAGGGCCAGCGTCTGCCCGGTCCCGACGGCGGGGTTCCCGGCCAGCCCGTAGGCGTTGGCAAAGTCCGCCGGGGTGAGGCCGCCCTTCGGGCCGGTGCCATCGCGAGACGCGAGGAAGGGGACGCGCGGCTCTTCCGGCTGCTCCTTCAGGTGCGTGCGCCGGACGGCGGCGGTGTTCAGGCCGATGACACCGGCCAGACGGCCCCGCATCTCGGCGGGCACGGCCGGGTCCGACTGCGTGGCACGAAAAATGCGGCCATCCCGCGCCTGGTAGCGGAGCAGGCGCGTGCTGAAGGCGGCTTCCACCTGAGCGGCCGTGCCGGAGACGTCCAGCAGGAGCCGGTTCGGGTGGGTCCCGACGACGGACAGGCCGCCGCGCCTGGCGAAGTCGGCTACGTGGGCGTAATCGTCCGCGCTCGGCCCGAATTGGTCCGCGAACTCGGCGGGCGTCAGGAATCGCTTGAAGAGCGGGTCGCCCGGTGTGGCCTGCCGCAACAGCAGCGTTTCCAGTCCCTGCGGGTCGCGCAGAGGTAGGGCCAGGGCCAGACGCAGTTGCTCGGTCGGCGACACCCGACCCAGAACGTGGGCGTGGGCGATGGCCGCCTGGGGCACGTGTCCGGCGAGACGGACGGCAGGGTCGGCCTGGGCCGCTTGGGAGAAGCCAGCGGTGGCGAGGAGTCCCAGGGCGGTCAGGCTGCGGCGGAAGAAGGTTGAGGTCATGATTGGTACTACGCGATTCTTGGAGAAGACGTGCCCTGGTGGGTCCGATCTGACGATTGGCGAGTCACTCTTTGGAATGCAGAAGAGGCCGAAATGTTCCCTGCCAGCGTCAAAAACGTGTGGATGCTGAATGGGTGGCACTGTACTATCGGCGGCAGGAGCCACAGACGAGAGAGGGCGGTTATGGGAGGGCGCTCCTACGGACTGGCGGGTTTAGGGAGGCTTTCGAGGGCGGCGGCTGCGGCGGCGTAGCCCTGGGAGATCAGGACGGCGTGACCTAGCTCGGCACGGGCGGCATCGATCTTGCCCTCGGCGGCGTAGACCATGCCCAGATGATAGCGGACTTCCGGCAGGCGCGGCAGTGCGCTGGCAGCCTGCTGGAGAGTTGCCTCGGCCTCTGCCAAGTGGCCCTGGCGATACTGCACCCAGCCCAACGTGTCCTGATAGCCTGCGATCTCCTCCTCGCTGGAGTTGCCCTTGCGAGCCAGGGCAATCGCCTTCTGGGCGAATGTGAGGGCTTCCGGCAGATGCGTGTTGGAGACGGCGTAGGCGTAGGCGAGGTTGTTGAGCGGGCCAGGGAAGTTGGGGTAGGCCGTGATAGCCTTCTGATAGGTGGCCGCCCCATTGACGGCGTCGCCGCTGTCCCAATAGGCCTGAGCGAGACCCATCGTCAGGGTCTGGAGGTTGGTGACGCTGGTCGCGCCCGGCTTGTGTATCTTGGCGTTCAGCCGGGGGATAAGCGCCTTGGCCCGAGCCTGGCGGTCCGCGTCGCGCCCCAGGCGGGTATCGGCCTCAATCAGAAATTGGTAACCGCGCTTGTCGTCGGGGAACTTCTGCACCGCCTGGGTCATGTAGTCTGCCAGAGCTGGGTCGTCGCCGATGAGGCCTTCGCCGAAGATGGCCACCACGGAGAGCTGCGGGACGGCCGGATTCGCCTCGGGGTCGCCGAAGTAGGTGGTACGGTCATTGGGGGCGACCGCGATGGCGCGGTCGGCCCACGAGCGGGCCTGCTTGTCGTTGGTATCCACCTGGGCGTGGCGGAGGCACTCTTGGAGCGTCTCCTGCACCTTGAGGGCATTCTGAACCTTCGTGCCGCATCCTGTGAGGGCTGAGGCGAGCGTGGTGAACAGGGCCAGAGGCAGCGCCCGGCGTCCGAACGAGGCCCGTCGTCTGAATGAGTTTGGGGTGGACATCGGATTATTATAGCACACGGCGAGGGGAAACCGGCGGGGGGCGGGGAGGAAGGAGAGGGCGGGGTTCCCCGCCCCTAGCGATCACATGGCAATGGAGCGGGGCGGCGCAGCAATGGAGTAAACTCCTTCGCTTTGTGGCCTACGACCGAGTCACCGCTTTTCACTCCGCTATGGAGCGAAGCGACTAGGAGCGCGGGGACAAGATCAGGACTTGTGAGCGACTTTCCTGTCTTAGAGACTGTATAAAAAGCAGAGCGGGCGATTAAAACCCGGCGATTAAAATCGCGGCAACGAGTGCACAAAACCTGCCTCCGCAGGTTAAGAGTCAGGT
>JAYTRQ010000593.1:0-3551 GCA_043746125.1 Armatimonadota bacterium
GCCTCTGCTCCGGCCGCCGACGACTCCGAAGCCGACCAGTATTAGAAGTCACCGGCAGACGTGCATCAAAGACTTATGTGAGGGCCGCTCTGTGGAGCGGCCTTTTTGTTTTCCCCGGTACAAAGACTTGGCACAAATAATGCACTAGGAGAGGGTGGCATGCTGCCAAATCATACGCCAAGGAGAGCCACCCTCATGCTCGTTCTCACGCGCTGCCCCGGCCGGGGCGACCAGGCTACCATCTGTATCGGAGACGGTGTCGAGATCACAGTCCTATCCATCGATGGCGACTGTGTCCAGCTGGCCGTCACCGCCCCACTGCCCCCGTCCGTCATCGTCACCGCCCCGCCCGGCTTGCGCCCCTTGGGTCCGCCCCGCCCGTCCTGACTTAAGGCCTGACTTAAGGCCTGACTTATGGGCCGAACGTCGGGGTTGACAAAGATGCTGTGCGCCGGTATACTCTCCGCATCATGAACTCCGCCGTCAGCACTCTGTCGCTGCGTCGTCGCCCGCGTGCTCTGGGAAGTGCGCCCGCGACACGCGCTGCGTGACGCAGACTCAATCAAGATTATTCTTCTCCAAGACCACTCTTGAACGAGCCGTGGGCCACTTCCCTCCCCTCTGGGGATCGGGAGCGTTGGCGTGCGGCTCTTGTTTTTCGGCCCTGTGCCGCAGAAACGCCGCCCGCCCTTCTTAGGTCAAGAGAGCGAGCGGCGTTTTTCGTTTGGGGCAGACAACAGCGTTATGGAAGAAATAAGAGTGAAGCTCAGAGTCGCCATCGTTGGTGTCTCCGGTTATGGTGGCGGCGAACTCGCCCGCCTCCTCCTGGCCCACCCGAACGTTGACCTCACCTATGTCACGTCGGGGACCTACGCCGGGAAGCCCCTGCGGGTAGCCCTGCCCGGCGCGGCCCCGTCTGATTTAGTCTGTGAGGTCTACGACCAGGCCGCCTGTGCCGACAAGTGCGACTTCGTCTTTCTCGCGGGCGAGTCGGGCCTGGCGATGAAGCTCGCACCCGGCCTGCTGGATGCGGGGAAGAAGATCGTGGACCTGAGCGCGGACTTCCGCCTCAAGGGCCCCACCGTCTACAAAGAGTGGTACAAAGCCGAACATACCGCGCCGCAGTTACTGGACGAAGCGGTCTACGGGCTGCCGGAACTGAACAAAGAAGATGTTAGGAACGCAAGGCTTATCGCAAACCCTGGGTGCTACCCGACCTCCGCCATCCTTGCACTCCTACCCTTGTTGTTCCCGCGTGAGGAGCCTCAGTCGGAGTTAATTGACCTCGACTCCATCATAGTAGACAGCATGAGTGGAGTTTCAGGGGCGGGACGATCCAAGTTTGGGTTGGACTACCACTTTTCGGAAGTCAACGAAAGCGCCCGCGCCTATGGCGTCGGCGGTCTGCATCGTCACACTCCTGAGATCGAGGAGGCCCTGTCCTTGACATGGGGGGAAGCAATCGCCGTGACTTTCACGCCCCATCTCGTGCCAATCACGCGCGGCATCCTGACAACGGCTTACGCGGACCTGTCAGGAGAGAGAGATGATGTGAACGTGGAAGCGTTACACGCGCTTTACCGGAAGGCATACCAGGCCGCGCCCTTCGTCACCGTCCTGGAACCCGGCCAGTTCCCCGCCACCAAGCACGTCTACGGCACCAACTTCTGCCACATTGGCCTAGCGGTGGACAGGCGGACCAACCGCGTTGTCGTCGTGTCCGCCATTGACAACCTGGTCAAAGGCGCGGCGGGGCAGGCGATCCAGAACATGAACCTGATGTGCGGCTTCGACGAGACGGCGGGCCTGACGATGGGAGCCGTGTGGCCGTAGGGAGCCCTACCCCGTCTCACAAGTTCGCCACCCCTCCCTCGGAGGGAGGGGATTTCAGAGTGGGGCTGTCATCATGGGGCGACCGTGTCATCGCAGAGCCGTCCCCTCAGAAAAATCTGAACCCTTCCCTCCAAGGGAGGGGTGGCGAACTTGTGAGACGGGGTAGGACCGCCCAAGGACTCTAACTTTATGTACCCAGACCTCGATATCATCCCCGGCGGCGTCGTCGCCCCGTTGGGATTCAAAACCGCCGGCGTCTACTGCGGCATCAAGCGCAAGCGGAACGACCTTGCCCTCATCGTCTCCGACGTGGACGCCGTCGCAGCCGGCGTCTTCACGACCAACGTCGTCCAGGCCCCGTGCATCGTCAGCAATCAGACCCACTTGCAGGATGGACTGGCCCGCGCCATCGTCGTCAACTCGGGCAACGCCAATGCCTGCAACGGCGAAGCGGGCTGGGCGGACGCCGTCTCGATGGTCTACCAGGCCGCCGAGGCTTTGGGCATCCCGCCCCGGCGCGTCCTGTCGGCCAGCACCGGCGTCATCGGCACCAAACTGCCGATGGAGAAGATCACAGCCGGCATCCTCGCCGCCGCACCCAAGCTGCACGGTGACACCTGCGACGACACCGCCCAGGCCATTATGACGACCGACACGTTCCCCAAAATCGTCGCCGTCGAGTTTGTCCTGAGCGGCAAGACCGCCCGCCTCGGTGCCATTGCCAAAGGGTCCGGCATGATCGCGCCCAACATGGCGACCATGCTCGGCTTCCTGACGACGGACGCCGCCATCGAGCAGCCCGTCCTTCAGGAGATGCTGCGCCGCGTCTGCTGGTACACGTTCAACTCCATTACGGTAGACGGCGACACGTCTACGAACGACATGACCCTCGTGCTTGCCAACGGCCTGGCTGGCAACCCTGTCATCAACAGTCTGGAGAGCGAGGACGCCCGGACCTTCGAGAAGGCCCTGTACTCGGTCTGTCTGTTCCTCGCCAAAGAGATCGCCCGCGACGGCGAAGGGGCCACAAAGCTCGTCGAAGTCACCGTGCAGAACGTCGCCGTGCCCGACCGCCTGGCCCAGACCTACGCCTCCAACGGCCTGACTTTGACCCCGGAGCAGCGGGCGGGATTCCCCCGGTCGGTCGCCAAGACCATCGCTAACTCCCCTTTGGTGAAGACTGCCCTGTTCGGCAACGACCCCAACTGGGGCCGGATCTTAGCCGCCGCGGGCCGGGCGGGCGTCGCCTTCGACCCGGAGCGCGTGGAGATCGCCCTGGCCGGGACCACGGTCTACCGGAGTGGGATGCCCACCGACTTCAACGGCTACGTCGTGTCCGAGGCGATGAAGGCTAAAGAGGTGCAGATCTTGGTAGACTTCGGCCAGCCGGATGGCGAGACCGCCACCGTCTGGACCTGCGACTTCTCCTACGACTACGTCAAGATCAACGCCGAGTACCACACGTAAAGGAGCCAGTGATGACGACCACAGCGGACGTTGTTTATGAGGGAGGCGTACTGCGCCTACTGACGCCGGTGTCGTTCCCTGAGGGGACGCGCCTCTCGGTCACGCTCAATGACGATGTGGTCCCAGCACGGATTGACGCGGCTTACCTCCTGACCCTGCCACGCGCCGAGCGCAATCGGTTTCTGGAAGTAGCAGCGGCGAAGGCTGCCCCGGAATATGAAGCTGACCTGGCTCTGCCGGTTGCGGAGCGG
>JAYTRQ010000594.1:0-3548 GCA_043746125.1 Armatimonadota bacterium
CGCCGCCAATTCCGACACCCGGTTACTTTCCAAGCAGCGGACGTATTCGCGCAAGTCCGATTCCAGTTCATGCTTGAAGCGGCGGCTCCGGCCCAGCGATTCGGCCAAATCGGGCAGGAAGCCGGGCGGATCATAGGCGACAGTCAGAGTCAGTTCGACGCCACCCACCCTGTCTGCGCCCAGGCGCAGGCTTAGGACGTACAGAAACAGCGGGCCGATGGACTGCCAGCAGAGGGTCCGGTCGGCGGACATCGTCCGCTCCACGGCGAACTCGAAATGGCGGCCGTCCAGATGGATCATCAGGAGAGCCAAGTCTTCGTGATCGCCCGGCGAGGCGGCAGTGACGTGGCGCAGGAGGCGCGGCAAGGCGCGGACGTCGTTCCACTCCGCCCAAACGTCCCGCCAGGGCACGTCGGCGGTCAGGCTGACTTCATGCGTGAACTGCATCGTCTCCTACTTTGTCGTTCTACTTCGTGAGCGATTCCCGGTTGCCTACATAGGACCGCAGGGGTTCGGGAATGGACACGCTGCCGTCGGGCTGCTGGTATGTTTCCAGAAGTGTCGCAACCAGGCGCGGCAGGGCGGTCCCGCTGCCGTTCAGCAGGTGCGGGAACTCGGGCTTGGCTCCCGGCTCGCGCCGGAACCGGATGTTCCCCCGGCGGGCCTGAAAGTCTTCGCAGTTGGAACACGACGACACTTCCAGCCAGGCGTCTACGCCGGGCGCATAGATCTCGACGTCGTAGCACTTGGCGGCGGCGAACGAAATATCCCCGGCGGCCAGCAGTTTGACCCGGTACGGCAGGCCCAGCGCTTCTAACACGTCCGTCGCGTCCGAAAGCAGCCTCTCCAGCTCGTCATACGACGATTCGGGCAGGGTGTACTTGACCATCTCCACCTTGTCAAACTGGTGGACGCGCAGCAGGCCGCGCGTGTCCTTGCCCGCCGCGCCCGCCTCGCGACGCCAACAGGGGGAGTAGGCGACGTAGTTCAGGGGCAGATCGCGGCCGTCCAGCAGCTCGTCCCGATGGATGTTGACTAGGGCGGGTTCGGCCGTGGGCAGGGCGAAAAGATCGTCCTCGGCGTCGTGGTACATCTCGGGCCGGAACTTGGGCAGGTGGGCGGAGGCCCGGACGCTGGCCGTGCTGAGAAAGTACGGCGTGGCCCACTCGGTGTATCCGTGTTTCTCCCGGTGAAGGTCCAGCATGAACTGGATCAGGCCACGCTCCAGCATAGCCCCCAGGCCTTTGTAGAGCACGAAGCCGCTGCCGGAGAGCTTGACGCCGCGAGTGAAGTCTATCAGGTCTAAGTCCGTGGCGATGTCCCAGTGGGGCTTGGGAGCGAAGTCGAACGGCTCCGGCTCTCCCCACGTCTTGACGATCTGGAAGTTCTCTTCGGGGCCGGGCGGCGTGTCGCCCGAGGGCAGGTTAGGCACGTAGAACAGCAGATCATCGCGCTCCCCCTCAAACCGCTTGACCTCGCCGTTCAGGACGGCGATGCGGTCGCCCAGGTCGCGCAGGCCGGCCTTCACCGCCTCGGCCTCGTCCCGCTTCCCCTCCTTCATCAGTGCGCCGATGGCCTGGCCAGAGGCCTTAGTCTGCCGGTTCAGGTCCGCCTGTAGGGATTCGGCCTCAGACTGCGCGGCCCGCAGGCGCGTGTCGGCGTCTAAAATAGCGTCTACGGCGGCGGGGTCGGCCAGACGCGCGGTGAGGCGTTCTTTGACCCGTTCGGGTTCGGCCCGGAATTGTTTGATGTCTAGCATAAGTTTGTATCACGCGGGGAGGGGCGAAAAGCGGCTGTTTAACCCTCGTCCAGCTCGTCCTTGTTTTGCCAAAGATGCCGCTGTGCGCTGTGCAGGACACGGATGCCCCGGACCAGGGCGGGCACGTCTTCAACAGCCTCAGAGGTCACGGACAATATCCGAGAGGTTGTTCTTCCGTACTGGTGAAGTAACTGCCTGATAGGCCGATCCAGCTTTCCGCTCTCCGGGGCGGGGCCACAATGGTGCGGCATCTGCGACAAGGATCGTATCGCTTCGGCAAGGCCGTCACGCAATTGATCCGCCGCCTGGAGGAGCGCAAGAGAAATCCGTCAGCCAGACCTGGGCGAGCGTTTTCGTATCCTACCTTCTCGAGGGGCTATCTTACTCAGTCCGGCTTCCGTTTCAGGTTGCAGCACGATTGCCATAATTTCACTCCCTTGTTTCGCTCAACCCATCCACTAGGTAAACCAGCAGATCCGCCATGCCGCGCAGATCTCCTATCTGGACCCGCTCGGCGGCCGTGTGTGCGCCTTTCTCCGGGGCACCCACAAACACCCAGTCTATGGGGACGCCACTGCGCTCCAAATACGCGCCGTCGGAGCCGCCACTGGACTGGATCTCCCGCTGGAACGGGTGCCCCCACGCCTCGGCGAGCGCCAGAACGCGGTCCAAATAGCGGCGGCGCGGCAAGTAACTGTCACGCAGGGAGACGGCTGGGCCAAGCCCGCAGCGAATATGCTTGGTGTGCCAGGTGATGTCGGCGATCAAAGCCTGCGCGATGCCGTGGCTCTCGAAGAGACGGCGGGCGCAGATCGTGGCACCGCGCCCATTCGTTTCCTCGCCGGCCGTGAAAGCGACGGCGATCCGGGGGCAGCGAGTCAGGGCCTCAAGCGCGGCCCAGACGCCCGCCCGGTTGTCCAGATAGGGCGCGACGATCTCCTCACCAACGCGCTCCGGCTTCGCGGCATACACCCAATTCGTGCCTGGAGGGGCTTCGGTCTTGCCCTTGACGCGCCAAGTGCCGTCTTTGCGGCGGGCCAGCACGTTCCCGCCATCCGGCCTGCCGGCGGGGCGGATCAGGTCGCCGACCTCGCCGTCGGGGCCGCCGATGGAGATCAGGCGCTTGTCGTAGCCCTGGGTCCAGCCGGTCGTGTCGGTGTGGGCGAACAAGGCGACGGCAGGCTTCTCACCTCGCAGGACGAGGACCGACTCGCCAATCCGTTCCAGGCGGACGTCGGGGATCGTCCGACCGATCCACCCAGAAAGCCAATCGGCCAGTGCGCCTTCGTCGGCAGCGGGGCCGTCAATCGCCAGCAGTTCCCACAGAAGGTCGAGCGTGTCGTCAGGTTGGATCAAAGTGAGGCCATTGTATCCGAAACGGGGGCGGGTTGTCAAACGTCGGCGCGGTCCGTCTTGACAAAGCCGCCCCCAGCGGCCATAGTAAAGTCATGTTCCGACGCCTGTTCCTTTTCGCCGCCCTCCTACTCGCTCTCGCCGCCGCCGCGACCGCCGCCCCGCCCAGGCGCATCATCTCGCTGTCGCCGGGCACGACCGAGATGCTATTCGCACTGGGATTGGGACGGTCCGTAGTCGGCGACACGGTTTACTGCGACTACCCGCAGGCGGCAAAAGCTGTCGCCAAGATCGGCGACGTGAACGTCAGCTATGAGCGGGTTCTGGCACTTCGGCCGGACCTCGTTGTGGCCGATGGTGTTGCCAATGCGCGGGCTGTGGCGCGGCTGACGCAGCTCCATCTGCCGGTGCTGGCCGTCTTCCCCATAACGCTCCC
>JAYTRQ010000595.1:0-3546 GCA_043746125.1 Armatimonadota bacterium
CATTAAACTATTGGGCGGGTAATTCGAGGATTTTTACTCTCTTCTCGCTTAACTTTCGGGATCCGGATAGTTTAATCTAATTGCGATTGACGACTTATGTCCAAATTGCCATACCATGTTGGCTACTTTCACCTAGAGGAACCCGGCTGGGAGGATATTTGGCTTGAAAACTTTGGTCTGCAAGGTCAGATAGCGATAATTACTAACCCCGTTTTTTACGATTCACCTGGCCTCACGAGCGCATCCGAGATAATACCTATCAAGTACCAACTTTTGGCTCTGAGTGAAGTTTTAAGTTCGGACGAAGTTGCGGGTTCGGAGAGCGAAATGGTGAACCAGTTTAGTGGTAACCTGTCTTTATGTTGGGAAATGTCAGCGAACGCCTTTAGCCCATTTCTACAAAGGTGCTTGTTAGAAACCTGGGTATGTAACAACCCCGTATTAGCTTTGCAAGAAAATCACTCAGATTATGAGTATCATAAGAAAGAGCAAGAAGAAGTAGATGAGCGCCGGCTCAATATGCAAGGCAAAGGGTTGTCAGATCCAGAGCCACCGTTTAATGGTCAGAAGTGGTGGGACGAACTACCGCCAGAAGAACGAGCAGGTTGGGATTCTCTCTACGACCGAGACTGAACCACTGAGTATGTGTTAGGTTGTCGCGTTATCGCAAAGTAGGCCCTGTTGCATTATAGGAGATTGGGTGGGCGATAATGTCAGGAATGAGGTTCTCAGAAGATGAAATTGTTTTGTGTACCTATGTAGTACTGTATGACGGATATGAGTTTGGTGGTACTCTAGCCATCCATGATTTGACTGGCCGTAGCTTCTTATCCATCAAAATGAAAATCAGAAACATGGCAGCAATGTTAGATGCGAATGGCATTGAGCGTAGCGTCAACATTTCCCCACACAAAGGTGCACCATCAGGTAGACCGGCACGTCGGACAGATTGGTGTATAATTGAACAGTTAGTCTTAATGCCGAGGACACAGTTGTTGTCAAAATGCCGAAGCATTCTACCATAAGTTCAACCTAGGCATTGATCACATGAAAGAACTGAAGACCATCCCCGTCCTGCTGGACACCGACATCGGCTCGGACATTGACGACGCCGTCGCCCTCGCCTACCTCCTGCGCCAGCCGCGCTGTGAACTGCTCGGTAAACCCCATCCCTGGCCCGTCGCCACGAGGGGGCCGTCCGGGCCAGTCTTCAACGCTTGAAATCTGAACCAGGCTCGCCTGTGTCCCGCACGCCGGGCTGGACGCCCCAGTCGTAGGCGTACTTGATCATCTTCGCCACTTGCAGCGACTCGATCCGCTGGACACCCCCGATCTTGCTCAGGCGCTCGTGCAGGAACGTCAGCAGCTCGCTGTTGTCGTGGAACCACGCTTCCACGACCACGTCATAGCTGCCCAGGGTGATGCCGGCAAAGCGGACTTCGGGCATCTGGAGGAGCGCGGCCTCGATGGCGTCCAGAAAGCTGTGGTCAATCTGGATGCCTAAGATGGCGACGATGTGGTAGCCGAGCGGAAAGGGCGGCGCGACGGCCACGATCTTAATGACCTCGCGCTCCACGAGCCGGTCCACGCGGCGGCGGACCGTCGGCTCGCTGCTGCCGACCTGGGCGGCGACTTCGGCATTGGACTGGCGGGCGTTCTCCTGAAGGATGGCGATGATCTTGCGGTCGAGGGCATCTAAGGTCTCGGGGGCGGTGACGGTTTTCATAAGTTTGACTCGTGCGCGTGTCGGTTTTCGTCATTATGGCCGAAAAGCAACGTTTTTCCGTCACGCACCCCGAATCCCCTTGACAACACGCCGGAAAGCCAGTATACTGTCGGCACCTCGCTGTTGAGCCTCTTCCCGACCGTCCCCGATTCACTGATGAATCCCCCCGGAGCATGGCGCTCTTCGACCCTTCTCAGAAAAAGGAGCCTTTGCCATGCGTCATTCCCTACGGCTACTCGCCCTCGGTGCCATTGCCGCCGTCGCCCTCAGCGGCTGCGGCCACAAAGAAGGTGCGTCCACAGACACACAGCAGGCGTCCACAACCGCTCCCGCTCCCACGACGCCCGCCGAGACCAACGGGGCCATCACCATTGGGTACTCCGACTGGCCGGGATGGACCGCCTGGGCCATTGCGGAGAAGCAGGGCTTCTTCAAGAAGCACAACGTCAACGTCACCCTCAAGTGGTTCCCCAACTATACCGACTCGCTGAACGCCTTCGCGGCGAACCAGGTGGACGCTAACTGCCAGACCTGGAGCGACACGATGGGGCCGCTGGCCCAGGGCCAGGCCGCCAAAGTCGTGCTGATTAACGACAACTCGGCCGGGAACGATGCCGTGGTCGCCGGGCCGGACGTCCACTCCATGAAGGACCTGAAGGGCAAGAAAGTGGCGACCGAACTCGGTACCGTGGAGCAATTCCTGCTGGACAAGGCTCTGGCCGCCAGCGGCATGACAGAGAAGGACATCACCTACGTCCCCATCAAGGTCCAGGACTGCCCGGCCGCCATGATCTCCAAGCAGGTAGACGCCGTCGCCGTCTGGGAGCCGAACAAGAGCCAGTTGCTGGCGAAGCTGCCCGGCTCGCACGTGGTCTTCGACAGCAAATCCCTGCCCGGCCAGATCCCCGACCTGCTGGTCTTCCAGAAGAAGGTCGTGGACGCCCGGCCCGCCGACATCCAGGGCATCGTGGATGCCTGGTACGACACGGAAGCCTGGTGGCGGGCGCACCCAGACGATGCCGTCAAGATCATGGCGGACACGGCCAAGGACCCCGGCACGCCCGCCGAGCAGGCCGCCTTTTACAAGAGTTTCATCCAAGGCACGCGCATCTTCGACGGCCCGGAGGCGGTGGCGGCCTTCACGCAGAGCGCCAAGCCGACCTCGCTGTACAGCAGCGGCCCGTCCATCACGCAGTTCCTGCTGGCCCAGAAGCAGATCCCCAAGCTGCCTGATTTCGCTTCGGCTGTTGACCCGACGTTCGTGAACGCCGCCGTCAAGAAGGGCGAGGGCAAGCAGCCACCCTACGACTACACCCTGAAGGTGGATTAATCCACCCGGCGCAAGCGCCGGGTGGGTTCGGAAAGGCACTCTCTTATGGCGACCAGCCTGCAAGCCCGGCCCAAAATTGCACCCACCCGACCCGCCCGACGGCGTCGGGTGGGCCTGTTTGCCCTGGGCGAAGACATCCCGCGCGGGGCGTATCTCACTATCGCCGCCGCATCGTTTCTGATCCCCATCGTCCTGTGGTGCCTGTTCACCTACACGGGCCGGGCGAACGCGCTGATCCTGCCGACGCCGACCCATATGTTCCAGGCAGCGGCGGAAATGTGGCAGTCCGGCGATCTGTGGCCCGACATCAAGATCAGCGTTACGCGCATCGCCATCGGGTTCGGGCTGTCTGCCATTTTGGCGATCCCTCTGGGCATTCTGATGGGGGCCTACAAGTGCGCTGAGGCGGCCCATGAGCCGTTCGTCGGGTTCATCCGGTACGTGCCCGTGCCCGCGCTGATTCCCCTGGTCATGGTGGTCGCGGGCATTG
>JAYTRQ010000596.1:0-10915 GCA_043746125.1 Armatimonadota bacterium
AACAGCACGCTGGGGCCGGCGACGCTGTTCCCGTCGGGCGTTGCGATGGCCTCGACCTGGGACCCTACCGTCCTGCGGCGCATCGGGCAGTGTCTGGGCGAGGAGGTGCAGAACAAGGGCACGGGGGCGCAGGTGCTGCTCGGCCCGGCCGTCAACATCCAGCGCTCGCCCCTGGGCGGGCGCAACGGCGAGTATTTCAGCGAGGACCCTTTTTTAGCCGCACGTCTGGACGTGCCGTACATCCAAGGGCTTCAGAGTACGGGGGCGGCAGCCTGCGTCAAGCACTACGCCTGCAACAACGAAGAAGTAGACCGGGGCAGCGTCAACGTCCATGTGGATGAGCGGACCCTGCGCGAGATCTACCTGCCCGCGTTTGAAGCGGCCGTCAAAGAAGGCCACGTCTGGACCCTGATGTCGTCCTACAACGAGATCAACGGGTTTCACGCGACCGCCAACCATTACTTGCTGACCGACGTTCTGAGAGAGGGTTGGGGCTATGACGGCCTGGTCATGTCCGACTGGGGCGCGGTCCACGAAACGGCGGGCGTGGTCCGGGCCGGCAACGACCTAGAGATGCCGGGGCCGGGTCTGGTCACGCGCGAAAAGCTCCTCAAAGCCCTTAAAGCCAATCAGGTGACGCAGACCCAGATAGACGACTCGGTGAAGCGCATTCTACGGGCCGTGATCCGCGTAGGCCTGCTCGATGGGCCGCTTCCCAAGCCCGACCACGCTGTGGTCAACGCACCCGCCCACCGGCAGACGGCGCTGGACGCCGCGAGTGAGGCCATTACGTTGCTCAAGAACGAGGGCGGGGTTCTGCCCCTCAGCCGTGCTCGCGTTCGGACGCTGGCCTTGATCGGGCCTCGCATGAAAAGCTGGCAGATGGGTGCGGCGGGCAGCCCCTCGGTAGACGCCATCGCGCCGGTCTCTCCCTTTGACGGCATTACCAAGCGGGCCGGGGCGGACGGTGTCAAGGTTGTCTACGCGCCGGGCGTGGACCTGGCCGACGTCGGCGTTCCCATCCCGGCGAATGCCCTGACCCCCCCCGACGGGACCGGGCACGGGCTGAAGGGCGAGTATTTCACGGGCGAAAAACTGGAAGGTGTGGCCAAGATCACCCGCACGGACGGGCCGCTCCAATTCGACTGGAACACGGACGCGCCCGGCGTCGGCGTCGCCCGGACCCACTTCAGTGTCCGCTGGACCGGGACGCTAACCGCGCCGGTCTCGGGCAAGTACACATTGGCGATCATGTCCGACGACGGCTGCCGGCTCTTCCTGGGCGGCAAGCAGATCATCGAGAACTGGCTGCCGTCCAGCGGCGCACCGCGCACGGCCGTGGTCACACTGGAAGCGGGGCACCCTTATCCGGTCCGCTGTGAGTATTTTCAGGCCGAGGGCAAGGCCTTCTTCCACCTGAACTGGCTGCTGCCGGGGCGAAGCGACGTCTCGGCAGCCGTCCAGGAGGCAGCCCGCGTGGCGGCGAGCGCGGACATGGCCGTGGTCATCGTCGGCTCCTCCGACGAGGGCGAGGGCACGGACCGGCCCTCGCTGGATCTGCCGAACGGGCAGGACGCGCTGATTACCGCCGTCGCCAGGGCGAACCCGAACACGGTGGTTGTGCTGAACAACGGGACGCCCTGCCTGATGCCCTGGCTGTCCAGCGTGCCGGGCGTCTTGGAAGCCTGGTTCCCCGGTGAGGAGGGCGGCACGGCCCTAGCGTCCATCCTGTTTGGGGACGTTAACCCGTCCGGGCACCTGACGACGACCCTGGGCGTCCGGCGCGAGGACTACCCGGACGTGGGCCACTTCCCCGGCGTCAAGAACCAGGTGACGTATGCCGAGGGCATTTACGTCGGCTATCGGCACTTCGACAAGGCGCAGATCGCGCCGCTGTTCCCCTTCGGCCATGGCCTGTCTTACACGACGTTCCGCTACGGCCACCTGACGGTGGCCGGTCCCGGCCCCAAGGGGGTCTTCAGCGTCCGCGCCGACATCACCAACACGGGGGCACGAGCTGGGGCTGAAGTCGTCCAACTGTACGTCCACGACACGGCCCCCAAGATAGACAAGCCCGTGCGCGAGTTGAAAGGCTTCGCCCGCGTCACGCTCCAGCCCGGCGAGACCAAGACCGTGTCCCTACCCCTGACCGGGCGCGACCTGGCCTACTGCGACGTGCCCGGCAAGCAGTGGCGGGCCGACGCGGGCATGTACGAGATACAGATCGGCGCGTCGTCCCGCGACATCCGCCTCACGAACCCCCTGCGTCTGGCCCGGACCTGGACCCAGCCCATCCCAGGCTTGGGCGCGGGAACGCTCCCCCCGGCCCACGACCCGGCCGACCTGGCCTTCAGCCGGCCGACTCTGGCGTCCGCCTCCGAGACCCCCGACTTAGGGCCGGAGAACGCCGTGGATGGTGACCCGAGTACGCGGTGGAGTTCCGGCTTCTCCGACCCGCAGTGGATCGCCGTGGATTTAGGCAAGACCGTCCCCATCCGGCGTGTCCGCCTGACCTGGGAGGATGCCTACGCGACGGCCTACGCCCTCCAAGTCAGCCCGGACGGCAAGACGTGGACGGACGTATCCACCCAGACGAACGGCCAGGGCGGGGTGGAGACGGCCACGTTCGCGCCAAGACAGGCCCGGTGGGTGCGAGTATACTGTACGAAGCGGGTGACGCAGTTTGGGGACTCGCTGTTCAGCTTTGAGGTGTTTAAATGAGTGGAAGCAGAGACGTTGAGGTAGGCGGAGACCGCAGAAGGCGAGGAATCGGAGAGGGACGGGTCGTGAGCGTCCGGGCGTCGGGAGATGGGGGCGGTTCTGCCCCACCTCTGCGTCTGCCTACCCTGCTCCTTCTCCTTCTCCTCCTCACCCCCTGCCCTGCCCGCGCCGACGACGCCGTCTGGCTGTCCTCGCTCGACCTGTCCGTCGCCACGCAGGGCTGGGGAAAGCCCGCCGCGGACGTCTCGGCCGCCGGCAATCCCCTCACCCTCGCCGGCAAAGTCTACACGCACGGGTTCGGCACGCATTCGCCCGGCATTTTAGCCGTAGACCTGGGCGGCAGGGCGAAGCGCCTCACGGCGACGGTCGGCATTGACGACGAAGTGGGCGGCGGCAAGGGAAGCGCGGAGTTCATCGTCCGGGGCGACAAGGGCACGATCCTGTGGCACAGCGGCGTCCGGCATCAGGGGCAAACACCCGCTGCGCTGGACGTAGACTTGACCGGGCAGACGCGAGTTATCCTGCAAGTGACGGATGGCGGGGACGGCTTTAACTTCGATCACGCTGACTGGGCCGAGGCCCGGATTGTCACCAACTCCCCACCTAAGACCCTGCCGTGGAAGCCACAGGGGGGCGAGGCTGTCATCTCCATGACGCCCGCCGGGGCCGCGCCGCAAATCCATCCGCCTTTCGTCGTGGGGTTTAGGCCCGGAACGCCGCTGCTCTGGGCCGTGCCCGTCTCGGGCGCACGGCCGCTCAGGTTCAGCGCGACCGGCCTGCCGCACGGTCTGACACTGGACCCGGCCACGGGAATAGTCACGGGCCGGACGGTTGGGCGAGGGGATTGGACCGTCCGCGTCACGGCCGTCAACGGGGCGGGCCGAGCGTCCCAGAGGGTCCACATGGTCTGCGGGGACAGCCTTGCCCTGACGCCGCCGATGGGCTGGAACAGCTACGATGCCTACGGGGACAGCGTCACCGAGGCCGAGGTCTGGGACAATGCCCGATACGTCGCTCAGACTCTCCAGCCGCTCGGCTGGGACACGGTCGTCGTGGACTACCGTTGGTATGACCCCGGTGCCCACGACAACAACCCGGGCGGCCGGGCGGGGGCGACGCTGGCAATGGACGGGAACGGCCGTCTCCTGCCCGCGCCCAATCGCTTCCCCTCAGCAGCGGACGGAAAGGGATTCCGTGCCCTGGCCGACCGGGTCCACGCACTCGGTTTGCGCTTCGGCATCCACATCATGCGCGGCATTCCCCGGCAGGCGGTCGCGGCCAACCTGCCCATCGAAGGCTCCCCCTATAAGTGCGCGGACGCGGCGGACGTCAAAGACACCTGCCCGTGGTGCCCGGATATGTTCGGTGTCCGGGGCGCGACCCCGGCGGGCCGGGCCTACTATGACTCGATGCTGCGCCTGTACGCCGGTTGGGGCGTAGACTTCATCAAGATGGACGACACGTCGGCCCCCTACCACAGCGAGGAGATCGAGGCCGTCCATCAGGCCCTCGGCAAGTGCGGCCGGTCCATCGTCTACAGCCTGTCGCCCGGCGAGACGCCCCTAGAGCAGGCCGCGCATGTGGCCGCGCGGGCGAACCAGTGGCGCGTGTCGGGCGACTTCTGGGACGGCTGGGGGGCATTGGACCATGAGTTCACGCTGGCCCAGCGCTGGCAAGGCTGGGCCGCGCCCGGCCACTGGCCCGATGCTGACATGCTGCCCATCGGCCACCTGTCCGTGGGAGGCCGGAGCGTCGGGGCGGATCGGCGGACGGGCTTCACCCATGCGGAGGAGGTGACGCTGGTGTCGTTCTGGGCCTTGCTGCCTGCACCGCTCATGGTCGGGGCCGCCCTGACCGACAACGACGATTGGACCCGCGCCCTGCTGACTAACCCCGAGGTACTGGCCGTAGATCAGGACGCGGCGGGCCGGGCGGCTACCCTCGCCCAGCGCCGGGACGAGACGCAGGTCTGGGTCCGCAGCCTGGCCGACGGTTCGCGGGCCGTCGGTCTGTTCAACCGAGGCGAGTTCACCCAGTCCATCTCGGCGGACTGGGCCAGCCTGGGTCTGTCGGGCCGCTGGGCCGTGCGCGACCTGTGGCAGCGCCTCGACCTGGGCGTCTCGGCGGGCACGGTGACGGCGTCGGTCCCGCCCCACGGCGCGGTTCTGCTGCGGCTGATGCCTGTGAAATGATCCCGCCGCTCTTCCCTCTTTGGCCCCCAACAACCGAAAGCCGTCCCAGACCGGGTATACTGATGCCCAGACGATGGTCGCTCTCCCAAAAGTCGCTTTCCAAGCGGGCCGATAGACCATCCAAACCGACTTACCATGACCAAGCAAAAAGACAAGCCCGCGATGCGGCTGCGGACCACGGGACGGGCGGAAAAAGCCGTCCAGGCGGCTTACGGACTGGCCCGCGCCGAAGGCGAAAGCCTCGCCGGGTCGCGCCACCTGTTGCTGGCCCTGGTCCAGATGCCCGGCGACTTCTCCACCCTGCTCCTAGAGCATTTGGGCGTCTCCCCCGCCGACGTCCTCCGCGAGCTGGCCCGTCGGGACGAAGACATCACCGGGACCGACGCTCCGCCTGAGCCGAACCTCGACCCGACTGAACAGGCCTGGGCGCACAACCGGGCCGGCCTGCTCGATCCCGCCCGCGAGGCCGCCCAGCGCCTGGGCGATCCTCGGGTGAGCACAGAACATCTCCTGCTTGGACTGCTCCGGGAGGAAGCCTCGGCTGGGCGCGCCCTGCGCCGCCTGGGCGTGACCTGGGAACGAGCCGAGGCGGCCCTGCCCGCCCTGCCACGCGGAGAAGGCCTCGCCCCCGAAGTCCCACCCCCCCCGATCCTGACTCCACCGGTGCCGGTGGGGGTTTAACCCCCCTTTGTGGGGGAGGGCAGGATTTCCGCCTCACCGCGTCGAACACCGCTCCATGACTAGAGCTCTCCCAACCGCTTTTCCCTGCCTCACCGCGCTCCTCTTCTTCGCCACACTCCCCCTGCACGCCCAGACCACCCGGCTGACCGTCCACGCCGACCGGCCCGGCGTCGCCATCAGCCCCACCCTGCCCGGGCTGATGACCGAGGAGATCAACCACTCCTACGACGGCGGCCTGTACGGGGAACTGCTCCAAAACCGCGACCTGAAGGACGACGCTAAGAACCCAGCCCATTGGTCGCTCGTGGTAGAAGGCGGAGCGGCCGGGACGCTGGCGCTAGACACGTCTCAGCCCGTGCCTGGCACAGCGCTGACGTCGTGCCTACGGCTAGACGCGCCGGATGCCCAGGGCCGGCGCGTCGGCATTGCGAATGACGGCTATTGGGGCATCCCCATCCGGCCTGGCACGACCTACCGGGCCTCGTTCTATGCCAAAGCGGGCACAGGGGAGGCCGGGGCGATCACCGTGGATTTGGAGAGCCGGGACGGCAAGGTCGTCTACGCCCTGGGCAAAATGCCCCCCCTCACGGCCGACTGGCGGCAGCACACGCTCACCCTGAAAACAGCCGAGGGGACGCCGAGTACGACGGACGCCAGGCTCGTGCTGTCGAGCGGCGGGGAAAGCACTCTTTACCTCACCCACATCTCGCTCTTCGGGCCGACTTTCGACAATCGAGCTAACGGATTGCGACCGGATCTGATGGAGAAGATGGCGGCCATGCACCCGCGGTTCCTGCGCCTCCCCGGCGGCAACTACCTGGAAGGCAACACCGTGGGGGAGCGGTTTGACTGGAAGAAAACGCTCGGCCCCGTGGAGCAGCGCCCCGGACACCAAAGCCCATGGGGCTATCGGTCGTCGGATGGGATGGGCTTGTTGGAGTTCCTGGAGTGGTGCGAGGACCTGCATGTACAACCGCTCCTGGCCGTCTTCGCCGGGTACGCCCTTGAGGGGGAACACGTGGACGCCGGGCCGAAGCTCACGCCATACGTGCAGGAGGCTTTGGAAGAGATCGAGTACGTCACCGGCGACGCCAAGACGACGACCTGGGGCGCACGGAGGGCAGCGGACGGCCACCCTGCCCCGTTCCCGCTCACCTATGTGGAAGTTGGCAACGAAGACATGTACGACAGGTCCGGCAGCTACGATGGCCGGTTCACCCAGTTCTATGACGCTGTCAAAGCCAAGTACCCCAAGCTGCAACTGATCGCGACGATGGACGTTAAGAGCCGCGTCCCCGACCTGAGAGACGACCACTACTACCGATCAGCGGCCGAGATGGAGTCGGACAGCAGGCACTACGACACCTACCCCCGGACAGCGCCGAAGGTATTCGTCGGCGAGTGGGCCTCGACGGAGGGCAACCCGACACCCAATATGCAGGCTGCTCTGGGCGACGCCGCCTGGCTCACTGGTCTGGAGCGCAACGCCGACGTCGTGCGTTTGGAATGCTACGCACCCCTTCTGGTGAACGTCAACCCCAACGCGTCCCAATGGGGCACGAACCTGATCGGGTACGACGCCCTCAACAGCTTCGGCTCGCCTTCGTACTACGTGCAGGCAATGTTCGGCGCGAACCAGGGCGACGTGACCCTGCCCGTGGAGTACACTCCGTCCGGCGCCCCGCCCACCGCCCCACTACCTCAAGGCCAGGTGGGCGTCGGCACATGGCTTACCCAAGCCGAGTTCCGAGATGCTGAGGTCACCCAGGGCGGCAAAACCCTGCCCCTGCCGGGCCTTTCCCAGTGGACAGCCGGGGGTGGACAGTGGAAAGCCGATGGTGGAGTCCTGCGCCAGACCAGCTCGGACGACAACTGTCGGGATCAGGCCGGCGACGTGGCCTGGACCGACTACACTTACCATGTCCAGGCCCGCAAGACCGGCGGGGCCGAAGGGTTTCTGATCCTGTTCCACTCCCAGGACACGGGTAATTACGTCTGGTGGAACGTCGGCGGCTGGGGAAACGCACGGACCGCTTTGGAGCGGGTGTCTCAGGGCCGGAGCACGCAGATCGGCGCATCCGCGCCCATTACGGTGGAGACCGGCCGCTGGTATGACGTCCGCATTGAGGTCCAGGGCCGCGCCATCCGGTGCTACTTGGAAGGCAAGCTTGTTACGGAGGCGACCGACACGCTGCCCGCCCCACTCGGCCCGATCTACGCTTCCGCCTCCCGCGTCACCAAGACGGGCGACGTGATCTTGAAAGTCGTCAACGTTTCGGCCCGGCCCCAGCCGGTTACCGTGGACCTGGAGGGCGGTCGGCGCGGCGGCACGGTCACGGGCCAGGTGATTTCGGGGGAGCCGGGGGACGTCAATTCCGTGGCCTCGCCCCGGAAGGTCGTGCCCATAGCCTTCGCCCAGACGGACGTGGGGTCGTCGTTCGTCCACGAGTTCCCCGCCCATTCGGTCACGGTGATGCGTGTCAAATACTCACGGATAATACGGGCCATGCGGTGAGGCAGGGATAGGGTGGAGGCCCCGCACCCTTGCAATCGGGGAAGACCTGCGCCGTCTTCCGTTTGTGGACAACCCGCGCTTCTTCCGCAAAGACGAAAGGGCATTGGCGAAAGCAGGACGCAAGGAGGCCAAGACCGAGAAGCGAAGCCGGGAACGCAAGAAAGCCAACAAGGTTCTGTCTCGCATCCATGAGCGCGTTCGCAACCGTCGCCACAACTTCGTTCACCAGACGGCCCGAAGGCTGGTCAATCGCTTTGACGTGATCGCCATTGAGAAGCTGAACGTCAAGAATATGCTGGGCAACCACTGCCTGCCAGGTCTATCTCTGATGCCGCATGGTCTATGTTCCGAACTACCCCCACGAGCAAGGGCGAAGAAGAATGTGCGCTAAAGCGGCATCAAGTGGAGCAGGGGCGGAAAAAAGCCCCGATTCTTTGCCAGGCAATGGAAAGGGGAGTGGGGGGGCCGGGAACCCTCCCTGCCTCCCAAACCTTAAAGCCGTATGACCAACACCATGAAGGCCCTCGTCAAGAGCCACCCCGAGCCGGGGCTGTGGGAGGAAGACGTGCCGATTCCCGACGTCGGCATCAACGACGTGCTGATCCGGATCCTCAAGACCGGCATCTGCGGGACAGATCTGCATCTCTACCACTGGGACGATTGGGCAAGGCGCACCGTGTCGGTCCCACTCGTCATCGGGCACGAGTTCGTCGGTGAAATCGTCCGCATGGGCGAGAACGTCGCGGACTTCTTCCCCGGCGAGATCGTCAGCGGCGAGGGCCACGTCGTCTGCGGGCGCTGCCGGAACTGCCTGGCGGGACGGCGACATCTGTGCGCTCATACCCAAGGCGTGGGCGTCAACCGGGCAGGGGCGTTCGCCGAGTTCATTTCCTTGCCCATAACCAACGTCTGGCACCACAGGCCCGGCATTGACCTGGATGTCGCGGCCATCTTTGACCCGTTCGGCAACGCCGTCCACACGGCCCTCTCGTTCCCCGTGCTGGGCGAGGACGTCCTGATTACTGGCGCGGGACCGATCGGCATCCTGGCGGCCAGTGTCGCCCGCCACGCGGGGGCGCGGTTCGTGGTGGTCACGGACGTCAACGAGTACCGTCTAGAGCTAGCCCGGAGGATGGGCGCGACGGTGGCCCTGAACGTCCGCGACGGGAGTTTGGCCGACGTCCAGACGCAACTCGGAATGTCGGAGGGGTTTGACGTCGGCCTCGAGATGTCGGGCAATGCGTCGGCTCTGTCGGACATGATCGGGGCGATGTGCCACGGCGGCAAGATCGCGATCTTGGGCATTCCCTCCGCCCCGATGGCCATGGACTGGAACACCATCGTCTTCAACATGCTAACGCTCAAGGGCATTTATGGGCGCGAGATGTACGAGACGTGGTACAAGATGAGCGTCATGCTGCAATCCGGCCTGGATGTCACACCCGTAATCACGCACCGATTCCCCGCGTCCGAGTGGCGTACGGGGTTTGAGGTGATGGAGAGTGGTCAATCGGGTAAAGTCGTGCTGAATTGGGGCGAGTGAGTCCCCACTCATTCTCATTCACTTCTCTAACACCCATATGAAGAACCAAATATACACACTCCCGCTCCTCCTGCCAAGTCTGCTCGTCGGGGCCTTCTGCCTGTTTGCCGTCCTCTCCACAAGCCGTGCCGCCGATGCGCCCACCCCGCCGCCACCGGCCGATGCCGCCGCGTACCGGCGGCTGGCGGGCGCGGTGGACGATAACCTGCAAAAGCAGGTCCTGGCCCAGTGGTTTCCACGCGCCGTGGACACCGTACAGGGCGGCTACTATCAGAACTATGGGGAAGACTGGACGCGCGGCGCGAGCAACGACAAGGCCATCGTCTACCAGTCCCGCCTGCTCTGGGTCGCCGCCCAGGCCTCCGTCCGCTACCCGGCCCAGACTGAGGCTTACAAAGGCTACGCCCGGCATGGGCTGGACTTCCTGGCCGGCAAGATGTGGGACACCCAAGACGGCGGCTTCTACTGGGGGCTGGACGACAAAGGCATCCCGGTGCGGAACGGGGAGAAGCATACCTACGGCATCTCGTTCGCCATTTACGCGTTGAGCGGCGACTACCTGTCCACGCACGATCCGCGTGCCCTGGCCCTGGCGCAGCAAGCGTATCGCTGGCTGGACGCTCACGCACACGATGCCAAGAACGGCGGCTATTACGAGGCGCTGACCCGGACGGGCGAGCCCATTCTGGCCGCCACGGCAGACGGGCCGAACGACGAGATCGGGACGCGCTACGGCTACAGAACGATGAATACGCATATCCACCTGCTGGAGTCGCTGAGTGCGCTTTATCACGTCTGGCCGGATGCCGGGCTGCGGAACAGGCTGGAGGAGACGTTCGCACTCGTGCGGGACAAGATCGCCGTGGAGAGTGTCGGCTGTCTCAACTACCAGTTCACACCTAACTGGCGGGCGCTCCCCGACCACGACTCGTTCGGGCACGATGTCGAGACGGCGTATCTCCTGACGGAAGCGTCGGAGACGCTAGGCCGGCCTAATGACGCGCGGACGTGGGCGCTGGCGCGACGCATCGTGGACCATGCGCTGGCGTTCGGCTGGGATGCGGACAACGGCGGGTTTTACGATGCGGGGACGGTCTTCGGCAGTACGCCGACGACGACCGAGAAGATCTGGTGGGTGCAGGCGGAGGGTCTGAACGCGCTGCTACTGATGCACGCGCGGTACGGACGCGAGGACCCGCGTTACTGGGCAGCGTTTAACAAGCAGTGGAATTTCATCCGCCAACATCAGACCGATCCCACGTA
>JAYTRQ010000597.1:0-10901 GCA_043746125.1 Armatimonadota bacterium
GAGCAACCGGCGGCGCGGGATAACCCTTGACGGTATAGCCCAATCGACAAGACAGGACGAGTGACCAGGACGCATCTGCCCCGGCACCGATGAGCGTTATATTAGTTTTTTGGGTTCGTAAGTTCATGCCGGCAAGAAGATACCTCAGCCTGGCGGATCTTGTCAAGTGCCCTGCGGCGAAAAATATTTTACCGTGTATGTGGTAAACCAGTATTTATGTGGTATAACAGGACCAGGCGAAAAACAAATGACGTTCAACGCCTTGGAAGGACAATTTGTTGCTACACTCTTTTCTCTGTGAACTCGCCGCCTTTGCGGCCTACTTCGTCTACGGAAGCTTCTTCGAGTGGGTCTTCCATCGGTATCTGTTCCACTCCCCCAAGTACCTTTACCGCCTGTTTCGCGAGCACACGCTCGTGCACCACCAGATCTACAAGGCCGACGAAAGCTACCACTCGAACGAAGACCACCCGGACAAGGTTCCAATGGACTGGTGGGCTTTACCCGCGATGGTCCTCGCCCACCTCCCGCTCTTCTTTTTCGTCCAGTGGCTGACCAAGGTCCCCAGCGTCTGGGGCGGCGTGGCTGCGCTCACAACCTATTACAGCCTGTATGAGTCGTTCCACTGGGCGATGCATGTGCCCCGCGCCTCCAAATTTCTGAGCCGGTTCCGCGTCTGGCGCTACTTGGATGCCCATCATCATGTCCACCACAAGTACATGCTCAGTAACCTGAACGTTATACTTCCGCTGGCGGACCTCATGATCGGCACACTCCGCGACGGGACGGGCCAGAAGACGACATGGCAGCAGATGCTCCGACGCAAGGCCGCGACGACTCCCGCCGCCATGACGCCCACGTCCATGCCTACTTCAATGCCGACCCCAGTGGAACCCAAAACGGCCGCCGTAACGGCGATCCGTCAGGAGGCAGCGTGGCGACGCAAGAAGCCTACTCGCGTCTGAAAGCGATCCTGGTCGCCCAAGGCTTGACGACGGCTGACCTGGTGCGGCGCGTTCAGGAACAGGGCGACCGGATCAACGCCAAGAGCATCTACCGACTGGCCGATCCGGAAGAGCCACTGGAAAAGGTAGACATGCGCGTCATCGGGTGTGTCTGCGCTGCGCTGGGCGCAGACATCGCCGATCTGCTGACCTTCCATGAGCCGGCCGTCATTGAAGAGTTCGACCGGACCAAGCAGGACCGCATGGATACGCTGATGGCCCGCCACAATGACCGCACCGTAAGAGCGCTTGTGGCCAGTGAGCGGACGGAACTGGAAGGTTTGATCGAAGAGGCGGAGGCGGTCGCGCGAGGGAATGCGCGACGCCTCGCCAACCGCCGCCGCCGCCTCCTTCGGACTTCCGGGCGTCATGACCCAAAGGCGGTCGAAGAGGTGGAAGGGTTGGCAACGGAAACAGTCTGCTAATGCGGTAGAATGAGTTCGTGAAAACCGCTTTTTTTAGCTGCTCTCTTCTGAGCGCCTCGCTCCTCGCTCTGACGCTTCCCTCAGGCGCTGCCCCCCTCACGCTCCACGATCTGCTCGCCCGGCATCAAAAGGCGGACGGGCCGCCCACTACCTTCGGCCAATCCTCCCAGGAAGTCGTCTACGACATCAATGCCGGCGGCCTGACCGGCATGATGACTACCTATGAAGCGTCGGGACACCGGACGCGGACCGAAGTCGCGCTCGGCCCACTCGTCATCGTGTCCGGGAATGACGGCAAAACGTCCTGGGAGCAGGACGGCGCAGGCAACGTGCGGATCCTGGGCGGCGAGGAGCTGGCCGAGAAAAAGGCCGACGCGTCGTTTGATCTGGACTTTGACCCGTTCAAGAAGAGCACACGAGGCGCGGTGAAACTGCGCCCGGCCCGCGAGGTGGGAACCGGGTTTTACGTCTTGGACGTCCAGCCGAAGGGCGGCACGAGCCAGACGATCTACCTGGACCCGAAGACATACTTGATCCGAAGGTCCGTCGTCCGCAAGGGCGGACTGGCTGCTGTCATCTCCATCCTCGCCTATCAATCCAAGTTCGGCCAGCAGATCCCCAGCCGCATGGAGATCCACTATGGCGGCCTGCCTCTTGCCATTGAAGCTGACTTGGAGAAGGCTATCAAGCTACCCACCGTAGATGCGAATCTGTTCGCGCCACCTCGCGTGGCACGGGATTGGGAGTTCTTAACGCCGAATGCCGGTCTATCTGCCTCCCTGCCTTTCAGCACGGAAGACAACGAGGTCGTCGTCCCCGTCTCGGTCAATGGCCACACGCTTCACCTGCTGCTGGATAGCGGTGCGGGAAGCTCGTTCATCACCGCCCAAGCCGCCCAAGCGGCGGGCGTGACGACGTCCGGCGACCTGCCTGCCCTGGGCTACGGCGGTACGTCCGCGACCGGCCTCGCCACGGCCGCGACGGCGGAGATCGGTGACGCCGTTCGCCTCCACAACCTGCCCCTACACGTCGTCAAAGACCCTAACGTCGCAAAGCTATTGAGCGAGCGCGGGAACGTGGACGGGGCCATTGGCTATGACCTGTTCACCAGGTTCGTCGTGCGGATAGACTACGCTGCCAAGCGCCTAACCTTCTTCGACCCGGCCGCGCCTCCTACTCCCGCCGCGCCCGGCGCCTTCACCCTGCCGCTCAAGCTGGAGAACCGGACGCCCACCATCCTGGCCTCCGTGGACGGTCACGCCCCGGCCCGCTTTATGGTGGACACGGGCGACTCCGGCGAGGTCCACCTCTACACGCAGTACGCGCAGGCGAATGGGCTGATGCCCAGGTCCGGCGATGCGCGGGCGCAGACCCGGATAGGCGTGGGCGTCGGCGGCACGACGACCGAGACGCTGACGCCCGACCACACACTCGGCCTGGGCGGTCAGGAACTCGGCGGCGTGACCGTGGCGACCATGACGGGGCCAGGCATCACACGCATTTCCACGTCGGCCGGCGGGATCGGCAATCTGGCCCTGCGCCGGTTCACCGCGACGTTCGACTACGCACACAATCGGCTGCGGCTGGAACCGGCCCCAGACGTCCCCGCCGCACCGCCCCCGGCGAAGCCCGCTGTCTACTTTTCCCCTCTGCAACCACGCCTACTTCTAGCCGATGACATCGTCACCACGCCGATGACGCTGGAGATTCTGCTGGCGAGGCACCTGTACGCCCTCGGCGGGGCGACGGCCGTGGCGGCGATCAAGAACACGCGCACCACGGCGGACGTCGTGACGGGCGGTATTCACGGCACCATTACAACCGTCTACGCCGAGCCGGACAAAGAATACGAGGAAGATAAGCTCGGCATTCTGGACATCCTGCAAGGCTACAACGGTAAGGCCGCCTGGCAGCGCGATACCAACGGCAACGTCCGCCCGCTGGCAGGCGAGGAACTGCGCGACCTGCGGGTGCAGCTCTTCTTCGACACCAACTCCTACGTCCTGTCCGGCCGGATGCCCGGCAAGCTGACTCTGCGGCCCCAGACCGAGCCGGGGGCGGGGAACTACGTCGTGGATGCCCTGCCCGAAGGCGGCAAGCCGACCACCCTGTTCTTCGACCCGCGCACGTTCTTCATCGTCAAAGAGCAGCACCTGGACGATAACGTCCAGGTGACGACGACCTACGGCGACTACCGGACCGTGGACGGCACTCGCTTCCCATTCCAAACGACCACCACAAACGGGACGCCTCGCTACGACATCGCCGGGACCGTGACCAAGATCGAGAACAACGTCCCCATCCCACCTGGCCTGTTCCTGCCGCCCGTCGGGGGGGACAAATTCCGCTTCGTTCGGCCCGGTGCGACCGAGGCGACTGTGCCGTTCGATATGGACGATGGCGAGATCGGCGTGGCGGTCCAAATCAATGGACAAGATGCTCGCGTGTTTCTGGACAGCGGGGCCAGCGGCATCGCCCTGTCCCAGCAGACGGCGACTCAGCTCGGCCTAAAAACCAGTGGCTACCTGGAAGCACGCGGCTACGGCGGCTCGACCGATCTGCGCCCGATCCGCATTGACCGCTTCGAAATCCCCGGTGCGATCCAGTTGACCGACATCACCGCCATCGCCATTGACCTGCCCGATACGCTGAACTCGTACTTCTCCCGGCCTTTGGCGGGCTTCGTTGGGTACGACCTGCTGGCGCACTTCGTCGTGCGCGTGGACTTCCCCAGAAAGCAGCTCACGTTCATCAGCCCCGCCGTGTTCCACCCCACCCCCTCCGACGGCCGGGCGCTGCCCATTGAGCTGGATAACGACGTGCCCTCCATCCAGGCCCAGGTGGACGCACTGCCGCCCGCCCGGTTCCTCATTGACACGGGTGACGAGGCCGCCCTCCGCCTGTACAGCCCCTATGTGGGCGGCAACGGGCTGGACAAAAAGTACCCGCACGGGGCGCTGACGATGGGCGGCGGCATCGGCGGCGTGTCCCGGTCGCGTACGACGCGCATCGGCTCGTTCCAAGTCGCCGGCGTCACGTTCCGATCCGTGCCGACCGACTTCTCCCTAGACCCCAAAGGCGGCGCATCCCAGGTGAACGCTGGGTCTGTCGGCTCGTCGCTGTTGTCCCGCTTCGTCGTCACGTTTGACTACCCACACAACCGCATCTTCCTCGCCCCGGCTTCCGATGCCCACGCGGCATTCGTCACCCGCACGTCCGGCCTGACACTGCGGGAGACTCGCGACCCACAGGGGCACAAGCACCTGGTCATCGCCGGGATCCAGCCCCATTCGCCCGCAAACGGGGTCGGCCTGAATGCTTACGACGAACTGCTGGAAGTAGACGGCCAGCCCGCCGCCCGTCTCGGCCTGGACGGTGCGCGTCGCCTGCTGTCGGTCGTGGGGGGCCATCCGACGCACGTCCTCGTGGTCAAGTCTACGATTGGCGAACCGCGCTCGGTGCGAATTTCCCTGTACGATCCATTGCAGTAGGGGTGAAACAGAGGCAACATGGCCAGGGAAAGAGAAAAGAGGGCGCATTAAGATGACGTGTCGAGGCGCTGCTTGCTGCACCCTCTTCATCTCCGACCTCCGACTTTCCCACAACCTGTCACCGGGCCGCCAAGCGCTGCACCAGAAACACGGCCAGCAGGGTCTCCTCGGACATCATCAGGCGCGCCGTGCCGCGGGCCTGCACTTCCAGAGCCGCCAATATCTCCTGCGCGGGCGCATCCCTTTCGCCTGCCAGCCGCTGCGCCAGCCGGGCCAGGCGGCGGACGCTGAGATCGTTGTCCCCGGTGGCATATGCGGCCAGCGCCTGCTTCGCCAGAGCGGCGACCCGCGCGGCGTTCGGGTCCTTCCCCTGCGTCGCGCGGGCGCGGAAACGCCTCTGGACGTTCAGCAGGATCTTCCCCACCGTCTCATCCCGCGCATACCCATCCAGCGCTAAGTAGGGGTAAAAGGCGTCCCGGCCCCCTCCCAAGCTGCCAATGGCGTTCAATATCTCCCGCTGGACCGTCGCCGAGTCGCTCCGCCTCAGGGCGTCCAGCAGGGGACGGACGGCTTCGGGCCTCCCCAAACGTCCCAAAGCGTCCGCCAGCACAGCCAGGTTTGCGGGGTCACGCTCCGTCTCGATCTGCGTGATCAGTGCGGGCACACTGGCCGGGTCTTCACGCTCGGCTAGGGCGCGGATCGCCGCCGCCCGGACGGTCGCATCCCGGTCCTGCATCAGGCTCTCCAAGATGTCGGAGACGGACGGGTCAGGCAGCCGCCCCAGGGCCTCCATCGCGGCGAGTTGGCGCGACGGCGGGCCAAGCTGGGCGGCGGCGGCGAGTGACGGCAGGGCAGCCTTGTCGCCGATCTTGCCAAGTGCAATCGCCGCCGGGCCACTGATCCCCGACGCGGGATCGGTCAGCTTGCGGACGAGCGGCAGGGTCGCCCGCGAGTCCCGGATTTCCCCAAGTGCGATGGCCGCCTGTTCCCGGACCGGCAGGGCGACGTCGTCCAGGGCGCGTACCAATTCCTCTACCGCAAGAGGCGTCTTGAGCCGGCCCAAAGCCCCAGCCGCCTCTGCCTTTGCCTGCGAGTTGTCCGCCCGCGAGAGCTTCTGGATAGCGGCGAACGAGCCGATAGGATTGGAAGCCTTGAGTTGCTTCAGGACGTAGCCCGTCCGCCGGCTTCCCGCCTCGTCAATCGGTCCGACCAGCAACATAGCCGCCCCCCGAAGAACGGCGGACAGAAAGAACAGCACATGGTAGTTGTTCCGTAGGAAGCCCGAAGAGGCGTGGAACGACGCCAAGCTCTCCATGATCACGCCGCCCGCGAGGGGCGCGATACCGCCTGCGAGGCCAGAAACGGCCGCAATGGCACTGACGTAGACCGTCCGCTTGTCGGAGGGCGAGGCCCCAATCATTAGGTTGAACTGCGTCAGGCCCACACCCGCCCAGCCGACCCCGGCAAAGATGTTCAGCACGATCACGTCCAGTTTAGACAGGGACACCCGCAAGTGGCCACTGCCGTCGTACCCCCACAGGCCGGAAATGCCGTCCGGTGCGGCGAGGATCCACAGCAGCGGCGGCACGAGCACCAACCCGCAGCAGATGATGAGAATCGGCTTGTTGCCGTATTTGTCCGCCAGATACCCCCACAACGGCATGGAGGCCAGCGACCCAAGAGACGCAACGGCGTTCAGCAGTTGGAAGGATGTGTAATTCAGACCCAAGTATTGAAGCTGGTAGACGGTGAAGAACTGCCCGGCGATTGACTGCGCGACCACCATCAAGGCCACGTACGCGATCAGCCTCTGGAAGTTGCGGTCTGCGAACGGCGCACGGTAATAGGCGAGGGCACTCTCCCGCGCCTCCCCGTCCGCGCCTGGCCGGGTCTGGGGCACGTCGGGGCTTTGCAGACCGATCCCAAACGAGCCAAACGCGAATAGGGTGGCCGACCCGAAGATGACTCCAAAGGCCAGCGGCTGGCTCATCCCATGCTGCTTCGTCGCGGCGTCCAGGAAATACCCGCCCAGAATCGGCACGAGCAGGCCGACCCAACCCGCAAACATATTACGCCGCCCGAAGTAGCGCCCCCGATTGTCTTCCGGCACGAGGTCCGTGATCCAGGCCGTCCACAGCGGCTGGGCGACATTCGCGAACAGGGACGAGACGAGTGTGAGGATGAGAAAAGTTCCTACCCAGAGCGGGCGGGGCAGGACGAAGGGGATGAGCAGCATCGGTACCCAGAGCAGGCGCGAGAGGAGGGCGAACCACATCACCAGCGGCTTGCGATTTCCGTAGCGCTGGGCCAGGAAGGAGGAGACGAGCTGCACCAGCCCGGCCAGAGCAGGGATGCCGCCCAGGGCACCGAGCCAGAAGGGCGTACAGCCCAGGAAGAGGGCGAAACCGGTCTGGAAGGCTCCGCCGGTCAGCGAGATCTGGACGGTGGCGACGCATCCTTCCACCGTCCAAAGCCGCAGAGCGCGGCGGATTTGCAGTCGGGACAGGCTGAAGATGGATTGGGGAGTGGGCGTCTGGTCAGTCACGCTTTATCATACGCCGCTTACGCCGTCATTCCTGCCTGCTTTATTCCGGCTTGTTCTCCGGCGGCGCGGGCGGCGGGTAGTAGCTGGGCGGCGGTGGATACTGCCCCGGATACTGCCCCGGAGCCTGCGGGGGATAGCCGTAGGGAACCGGGGGCGCGTATTTGGGGGCCTCGCCGGGCAGCCAGCCCTGCGGCTTGCCGGCAAAGTAGTAGATGAGCGCCCCCAGCCCGTGCGCCAGGACGACGACGAGCATCCAGAGCAGTTTGGTGTTCGAGTCCTTGAACTCGCGCCGGGCGACGTCCACGATCTCAACGATCCAGAAGACGAAGGACACCAGGCTAAGGAGGATAATGACGCCGTAGAACACGGCGACGCCTGCCAAGATAGCCCCATCGGGGGCGTGTGAGGGGATCATTGATGCGTTCCTCCAGAGTTGATACTACAGCGTGAGACACGGAGGCATAGGAAAAGTTGCAACGAACGTGGTCGTCAGTTCGAATCAGTGGCCAAGCACGAGAGGGAGCGGATGAAGGCAGGGGTGCAGATCGGGGTGCAGCGCGTGGGCCAGGATCTCCAGGCTGTCCACGAGGCGCGGGCCGGGGCGGCTGAAGTAGGCGTTGCCGTCCGAAACGTACACCCGCCCACTCTGGACGCAGGGCAGCGTCGGCCAGCCGGGCTGTCGCTCTAAAATCGGCACGTCCTGACTCCCCCGTTCGGCGTCGAAGCCGCAGCAGGCGATGAATAGAACATCGGGCCTAGCACGTACCACTTCCTCCCATGCCAGCGTTCGCGAGGGCTGACCGGTGTTCCCCAGGACGTCCACGCCGCCGGCCAACTCGATCAAGGTCGGGTTCCAGTGGCCTCCGTTGAAGGGTGGATCAATCCATTCCAAGAAGGCGACGCGGGGGCGCTGGTCCAGGGCAAGCGTCGCCGTTCGCTTTGCCACCGTGTCCACACGCGCCTGTAGGGAGGCCACGACCTCGTCGGCCCGTTCCATGCGCCCCGTCGTCCGCCCGACCAGGCGTAGGGTCTCGAACACGTCATGGAGCGACATCGGCTCCAAATTGAGGACTTGGGGCCGCCCTGGCAGGCAGCAGGATGCCTCCTGGACTTCCGCCTCGGCCACGGCACAGACGTCGCATAGGGCTTGCGTGACTAGCAGGTCGGGCCTCAGTCGCTCTAAAGTGGGCATGTCTAAGGTGTACAGCGCCGTCTGGAACTTCAACCGCTCGCGCACGAGGGCGTCAATGTCCGTGCTGGCGGCGTCATGCGGGATCAGTGTACGGGTCACTTTCGGCAAAGCCCTCACGGAAGGCGGGAAGTCGCATTCGTGCGTGACACCCACGAGATCGTCCTCTAGTCCGAGGGCGCAGACGATCTCGGTCGCGCTGGGCAACAGTGAAACGATCCTCATCTCATCTCCTTCAGATCGGCATACGCGAAGCCATCCCGCTCCTGCCGATCTCCGACCACAACACTAATGGGATGCGTGAACATGGGTCCGCCCCAGGCGAACGTGTGGAATTCGCCGCCCTCGCCGCAAGGGTCAACGTCGGGCGGCAGGGCGTCCAGAAAAGCGGCGTCAAACTCCACTCCAGCGAGTGCGCTTGGAAGCCTCCCCGTATCTACGCAGACCACGCGGGCGCGGAGGCCCCCACTGATCATCTGGCGCGCCAGAACTCCGGTCGGCCTGCCCCACAGCGGGAACAGTGGCGTCAGCCCGACGTTCTCCATCTGCTGCTCGCGATAGCGCCGGATGTCTTCCAAGAACAGGTCACCGAAGGCCACATGAGTCGCACCCAGCCGCTCCCGCGCGTCGACCAAAGCCGCTCCCGTCAAAGCTTCATACACGGAGTTCGGACAGGGCCACGGCAGAGGAACGACAAGCAGCGGCAAGCCCATCGCCTCAGCCTGGGCATCCAGCAGGGCACGCGAGACGTCGTGCATCGCCACCCGGCCGGAGGCAGCCTGGAGGGTAGTCATCAGTCCGACAACTTCCGACCCGGCCAGTCGGAGCAGAGGAAGCATCCAGGCCGCGTCTTTGCCGGTACTCCACGACACCAGAATGCGGGGGCCGTTCATTCGGCAATCAGCTCGCGCAGGCGCTTGACATTGACTTCGTGCATGGTCTCGCTGTCAGGTGTTTCAACGATGATCGGTAGACCCGCCAGGCGCGGGTCATTGACCAGCAGGCGAAAGGCTTCCAGCCCGATCTCACCCTCACCAATATGCGCGTGCCGATCCGCATGGCTGCCGAAGGCTTTCTGCGAGTCGTTGGCGTGGATCACCTGTAAACGCGCCAGGCCGATCACCTCGTCGAACTCCCTCATCGTGGCCCTATACGTTTCAGGCGTGCGGATATCGTACCCCGCCGCGAACACATGGCAGGTGTCCAGGCAGACGGCCAGCCGCTCCGGCTCTTTGACCCCGTTCAGAATGCGCGCGATCTGCTCAAACTTGCCGCCCAGATACGTTCCCTGCCCCGCCGTGGTCTCAATCGCGACGCGCACCTTCGCGCCCGTCGTCTCCTGATGAATAATGTCCAGACTCTCAATCAGCCGCGCGATGCCGATGTCTTCCCCCGCCCCGCCGTGTGCGCCGGGGTGGGAGACCAGGAAGTCCACACCCAGCGCCTCGGCCCGCTCGATCTCGCCCCGGAAGGCGGCACGGGACTTCGCCAGGACGTCGCTGCCCGGCTCGGCAGCGAGGTTAATCAGATACGAGTCGTGGGCAATGGTCTTTGTAATGCCGGCCTCGCGGACGATCTGCTTGAACTTCTCGGCGAGTTCGGGTGAAATACTGGGGGAGCGCCACTGACGCGGCGAAGTCGTGAAGATCTGAACGGTATGGCAGCCGATCTTAACTCCATCGGTGATAGCGTTGTGATGCCCGCCCGCCGTAGGCATGTGTGCGCCAAGCAGGGGCTTGAGGAGGATGGGAACAGGGGTATCTAGGGCTTCACCAAGAAGGATGTCAGAGGGGAGCATAAGAGGAAGTGTCCAAATGTTGAGCGTATCGCTAAGCGGAGAAGAGTGAGGGGATAAATCCCTCTCGCCTGGTGATCGCCCTCCGGGCGAGCCTCGGTGATAACCTTGGCGTAGTCCGCCCGTCCGAAGGACGCACGTTGAGAGCGAGGAATTTATCCCCTCGCTCTCCTAGCGAGAAACGGCCTAATCGCCCTTCTGCTGGACGGGTGACAGCTTCTTGCTCATGTCCAGCATCCGCTGGACCGGGCGCAGGGCGCGGACGCGCGTCTCCTCGTCCATCGTGATCTCCGGGCGGCTGTCACGCATACACAGGTACAGCTTCTCCAAAGTGTTCAGACGCATGTACGGGCAGGACGCGCAGTTGCAGCCCGAATTGGGTGGGGAACAGAGGAACTCGGCGTCGGGCCGGGACAGCCTCATCTGGTGCAGGATGCCCACCTCAGTGGCGA
>JAYTRQ010000598.1:0-3528 GCA_043746125.1 Armatimonadota bacterium
CCCAAAGATACGGAAAAGTATTACGGCCTGCTACGTGTCGAGTCCGTTAACAGCGCCTCGCCGGATACAGCCCGCGGCCGCGTAAACTTCGACGACCTGGTTCCCATCTACCCCGAAGAGCGGTTGATGCTGGAGACCGACGCCAAGAACCTGACCGCCCGCGTCATTGATCTGATTGCGCCCATCGGTAAGGGTCAGCGGGCTATCGTCGTCGCGCCGCCCAAGGCCGGCAAGACGACCATCCTCAAGTCCATCGCCAACTCCATCACGACCAACCATCCCGAAGTCGTCCTGGTCGTCCTGCTGATTGACGAGCGGCCCGAAGAGGTCACGGACATCCGGCGCTCGGTCAATGGTGAGGTCGTCTCGTCCACGTTTGACGAGCTGCCTGAGAACCACATGCGGGTCGCAGACATGGTGCTGGAAAAGGCCAAGCGGCTCGTCGAGGCCGGCAAGGACGTGGTCATCCTGCTGGACAGCCTGACCCGGCTCTCGCGGGCCTCCAACTTGACGGTGACGCCCTCCGGTCGCACCTTGCAGGGCGGCCTGGATCCCGCCGCCATCTACCGCCCGAAACGATTCTTCGGTACGGCCCGTAACATTGAAGGGGGCGGCAGCCTGACCATCATCGCGACCGCCCTAGTCGAGACTGGGTCGCGCATGGACGACATCATCTTTGAGGAGTTCAAGGGGACGGGTAACTCCGAACTGAAGCTCGACCGCGAGATCGCCAACCGGCGCATCTTCCCGGCGATTAACGTGAAGGAGTCCAGCACCCGTAAAGAGGAACTGCTGTACGACGAGGACAGCCTGAAAGCGGTCTACCAATTGCACCGCGTCCTGGCCGGCCTGGGCACGGTCGAGGCTATTGAGCTTCTGATTGACCGGCTGAACAACAGCAAGAGCAACAAAGAGTTCTTGAAAGTCATCAGCAAGACCGGCCGGCGTGAGGATTAGGCCGGGAGCGTTTTGGATAGATTGTTTGTTCCTATAAGAACGTTAGGGAAGTGAGGAACAGGTGCCAGGCGATTTCGATAAACTGTTTGACGACGATTGGCGGCCCCAGGACTCAGACCTGGAAGGTGCACTCTTCCACGGTCAGCGCGAAACGGACGGCGAAATGGCCGGCCCGCCCAGCGATTTTACGTCGGAGCGGGAGAACCGGACGCCCAAGTCACTCAACGAGAAAGAGGTCAAGGTGATGGGCGTTTACGCCCACCAGGACCAGGGTACCATTGCCAACCATTTTGTCCTGCTGCGTGACAACCGGGGGCGCCGCGTACCGATCTTCGTCGGCCAGTTCGAGGCCTTCGCTATCTCTGTTGCTTTGGAGGGCGAATCGCCCGACCGGCCCTTCACCCACGATCTGATCCGCCTGATGCTGGAGCGTCTAGACGCCAAGATCGAGCAGATCGTGATTGACGACCTGTGGAACGAGACGTTCTACGCCAAGATCGGGTTGCTGAGAGCGACCGGTGAGCGTATGGAGATAGACGCCCGCCCGTCCGACGCCATCGCCCTCGCCCTGCGTGTCCGCGCCCCCATCTACATGGCCGAGACGGTCTTGGAAGCGACCATTCGGACTGAGTGAGCAGACGCTTCAAAGCCCCGCGCCCTCGGCGCGGGGCTTTTTCGTTCGGGTACAATCGCTGCTATGCTCACCCGAACGTCTTTCTGGCTCGGACTGCTGTTTGGCCTCCTTGCCTCCCTCTTCTCTCGGCCGATCCGCAAGCCTGTGACGCGCCTCACGGGGCTGGACACTCTGCTGGATCTCGTCGCCGACCCCGTTCTCCTCTGTACGCCGTCTGGGGCAGTTACCTACGCCAACGCCGCCGCACGGACGGCGTTTGGACCGGATGGGGGTGGCCTGTCGCGTCTGTGTTACCCCAGTGGTCAGCCGATGCCGCCGGGACAGTCGCCGCTGACGCGGGCACGTCTGACGGGGCGGACGATCGAAGCCGCCGACTGTCTCCTGCCGATGCTGGACGGCAGGCCATGCATTTTGGACGTTACGGTGCGGCCCTGGCAGGGTGGCGCAGTCGCTGTCTTCCGCGACGTCACGGCCACACGTCAGCATCTGGAACGGGCGGCGTCGGCGTCCAACAAGTCAGAGACGCTGCGAACATTCGGCACACGGCTTGGCTCGGCAACGGAGGCAGGGGAAGTCGCCCGTGCTACCGTTGAAGCCGCTCGGGAACTGCTGGACAACGGTGCGGACGTCAAGGCGTGTTTGTACGCCTATGATGCCCCGGCTCGGCGGCTGACGCGGATGGCGTCCGATCCCGAGGATCGCCCCAGGCGTCCACGCTCCCAGCGTCAGGCCCGGCTTGAGACGTCCCCAATGGATGCGAACGATCCCATGCTGTGGCAGGTGTACGTCGCAAAGCAGCCCTACGCAGCGGCAGGGCAGAGCCTAGCCCTGCCGCTGCTGGCAGGGGGAACGGCAGTCGGTCACCTATCGCTGACGTTTGGGCTGGGGAAGGCCGCCGGTCCCGAAGCGCGGCAGGCGCTGATACTGCTGGCCTTGCTCGCCGCCCTCGCCCTGGCCGGCTTGCACGAAAAGGCCCAGTCTGTGGCCCTGGCCGCCCAGGTGGAGGCTGTTGGGGAAGTGGCGCGGGCGGTCGCTTTACGACTGGAGATGAGTGTGCTGGCGGATTTGGTCACTCGGCACGTCTGTCGCCTCACCGCTGCGGAGGTCTGCACGCTGGCGGTCCGGGAGGGGGAGCAGTTACGTCTCATGGGAGTGGCCTACCGGGACGCTCTCACGTTCCCAAGCCGCTTCGCGCCTGGCGACGTCGCGCTGAGGGCTGATGCCCTCAGCGACGCCCTGAGCAGCGGGAAGACGACGCAGCGGCTGGGGCTGGCAAACCCCGCTTTGGAAGCCGGCCCCTGGTCGGCCTTCGCCGGGCAGTCCGGCCGTCATTCCATCCTGGCCCTGCCGCTGACGGGAGGCCGGGGTGGCTTGACGGTCTACTGGGCCGGGGTCGCGCCCCTTCCCGCAGATCAGGTCAGCTTTTTAGAGACCCTGACGCTTCTAACGGCAGCCACGACGTCAGCAGGACGCACAAAGCTCTAAACGTCGCTGGATCGCCCGGCCGCAGGCAGAGGACGCCCACGGGCGCGTCCTGAGAACGGCCATAGGTGATCGCCGGCCGGTTCGTCGCCCCGGTCAGACCTGCGTAGAGGCACCAGGCGCGGGAGACACAGCGGACGCCCCGGCGATCCACAATGGCGTCTCGATAGGCGTGCATCTGGTTGACGTCGTCGCCCTCTTCACCCGGCTGGGTGTAGGGCTTGAACTTGGCATCCAGCACCCAGAGCACTTCGCCACAACTGATCGTAATGTCGGGCTGCATGGCGTGGGAGAGCGACCGCTCACCCTGGGCAAACGTCTGATTGTAAACGAGCGACAGCCGCCGCCCGGACGGCGACTGAAGCGCAAGGCTGGACGCCTCGCCTGGCGTCAGTGTTGTCAGTAGCCGCCCGGCGTTGACGCTGAACAGGTCGCTCCCTTCTCCGAGGGGCCGC
>JAYTRQ010000599.1:0-10851 GCA_043746125.1 Armatimonadota bacterium
GGAGGCGCTCCGGGCTTCGCGGCATCTGACTCGGCGCGTCCTGGAGCCGCTTGGACCAGACGGACTCAGAGCGGTTCGCACCGTGCCCGGCGACCCGGCGACAAACCGTTACGAGACCAACCGACCCATCGGCTGGCTGTTCTGGCACGTCCTGGAACTGGAAACGATCCTGCGCGGCCAGGTGATGCAGCGTTTGGAAGACGAGAAGGCGCGGGGGTAGGGGATGGACGAAGTCATTGTCGTAGACTACAACCCGCAATGGCCGGAGCGTTTCGCTGAGGAGGCGGGCGCACTCCGGCAGGCCATCGGGGACGGCCTTGTCGCGATAGAACACGTCGGAAGCACGGCCATTCCGGGGCTGGCCGCGAAGCCGATCATTGACATCCTCGTCGGCGTCCAGACGCTGGCACGCGGCGAGGCTGCTGTGCCTGCCTTAGAGGCGCTGGGCTACGAGTATCGGGGGGAGAACGGCATTCCGGGCCGCCTATATTTCCGCAAGGGGCTGGTACAGTTCCAGCGCACCCATCACTTGCACTTAGTGGAGCTTGGGCATGAGCAGTGGGCGCCTATGCTTTCGTTCCGCGATTACCTGCGAACGCATTCCGAGGAAGCCCGGCAGTATGAGGTGCTGAAGCGGGGGCTGGCGGTCCAGTTCCGAGACGACCGCCGGGCGTACACCAACGGCAAAGAAGAATTCGTGCGGGCGGTACTGTTGAAAGCGCAGGAGTAAGCGGCCGATGGAACCAGTCATCATCGCCGACTATGACCCGGCTTGGCCGGAGCAGTTTGGAGAAATCGCCGGGCGGGTCAGGGCAGCCTTTGCCGATGCCCCTCTCGCCGCCGTCGAGCATATCGGCAGCACGGCGGTGCCGGGGCTGGCCGCGAAACCGATCATAGACCTAAACGTTGTTGTCCCGACGCGGGAGGATGTTCCCGGAGCCATTACCCGACTGTCGACGTTGGGCTACGTCCATGAGGGCGACAGGGGCATAACTGGACGGGATGCGTTTCGGTGTCCGCCGGGGACGGCGTGGCATCACTTGTACGTCTGCGCGAGCGGCAACGCCGAACACTGCCGCCAGATCGCCTTCCGCGATTACCTCCGGGCGAGTCCGGACGAGGCGCGGCGCTACGCGGCACTGAAGCGAGAACTCGCGCAGCGATTCCGGCAGGACCGGCCAGCCTATAGTGAGGGCAAGACCAAGTTTGTGGAGGCCGTTCTCGTAATGGCGCAGGATGAAGCAAGAAGCGCGGACGTGATCGCCCTTGTGGACTATGACCCACTGTGGCCCCAGAACTTCGCAGAAGAATCCGGGCACATTCGGGCCGCGCTCGGCGATAGCGTTGTCGCCGTGGAACACTTCGGCAGCACGGCGGTTCCGGGGCTTTCGGCCAAGCCGATCATAGATCTGCTCGTCGCCGTTCGCTCGCTGGCTGAGGCGCGGGAGCGGGCCATCCCCGCCCTGGAAGCACTCGGCTACTCGTACTGGCGCGATGACCCGGCCCCGGATCGGATGTTCTTGGTGAAGGGCCTGCCGCCCAAGGGACCGCGCACACATCACGTGCATATTGTAGAACCGGGGACGTCGTACAGCCCGCGCCTGGGCGAGTTTACGTTCATGGACAGGCTGCTGTTTCGGGACGCGCTGCGTGCCGACCCGGAAGAAGCGAAGCGCTACGCGGCACTCAAACGGGACCTGGCCGAACGATTTCCGGGCGACCGCGAGGCCTACACGGACGGGAAGACCGAGTACGTCTACAGCGTCACGCAAAAGGCGCGAGCAAGCGAAGAGTAACCATGCCACGAAATCCAGAAGTCAAGAAAGTTCTCGTCATCGGCAGCGGGCCGATCATCATCGGGCAGGCGGCCGAGTTCGACTACGCCGGTACCCAGGCCTGCCAGTCGCTGCGGGAGGAGGGGGTCTCAGTCGTCCTGGTTAACTCAAACCCGGCGACCATTATGACCGACCCGGAGACCGCCGACGCCGTCTATATCGAGCCACTGAACGTCGAATTCGTGGAGCGCATCATCGCCAAGGAGCGGCCTGACGGCCTGCTGCCGACCCTGGGTGGGCAGACCGGCCTGAACCTGGCGACGGAACTGGCCGAGGCGGGCGTGCTGGAAAAGTACAACGTCAAGCTGCTGGGGACGCCGCTCTCGACGATCCGAAAAGCCGAAGATCGGGAGGTCTTTCGGGCCTTGATGCAGGAGATCGGCGAGCCGGTCCCCGAGTCCTGGATCATCGAAGACGAAGTCGCTTTAGAAGAATTATCGCGGAACGAGGGTGCCCCGTGGCCATTGATCGTCCGTCCCGCCTATACACTGGGGGGGACCGGCGGCGGCATCGCGCGGACGCCCGCCCAATTGGTGGAGATCGGGACGCGGGGCCTCAAGCTTTCTCCCCGGCATCAGGTCATGGTGGAGCGCTATTTATCGGGCTGGAAAGAGATCGAATACGAGGTGATGCGAGACAGCGCGGATACCTGTATCACGGTTTGCAACATGGAGAACTTCGACCCGATGGGGATGCACACGGGCGACTCTATCGTCGTCGCCCCCTCGCAGACGCTCTCGGACAAAGAATATCAGATGCTGCGTTCGGCCTCGCTCAAGATCATCCGCGCCCTGGGCATTGAAGGCGGCTGCAACGTCCAGATGTCTCTTGATCCGAAGTCGTTCGCGTACTACATCATCGAAGTCAACCCGCGTGTCTCACGATCGTCCGCACTTGCCTCTAAGGCCACTGGCTACCCCATCGCCCGCGTCGCCGCCAAGATCGCCGTCGGCCTGCACTTGGACGAGATCCCCAATGCCGTCACGAAGAAAACGCTGGCGTGTTTCGAGCCGGCCCTGGACTACATTGTCGTCAAAATCCCCCGCTGGCCGTTTGACAAGTTCTCGCTTGCCGACCGGCGCATCACGACCCAGATGAAGGCCACAGGGGAGGTTATGGCGATCAGCCGTTCCTTTGAGGGTGGCTTGATGAAAGCGATCCGCAGCCTCGAAATCGGGCAGATCGGGCTGCGGCCCAAGAACGCCGACCGGCTGACAGAGATGGACATTGAGACCGGGTTGGCCCAGGCTACCGATCAGCGTCTGTTCCTAATCGCCGAGGCGTTCCACCGTGGGATGCTGGTCTCCGAAGTCGCCGATCTGTCAGGTGTGGACCCCTGGTTCCTGACCAAGATCCAGCGCCTCGTTAAGCTGGAAGACGCGCTCCGTGCCCACGCCCGACTCTTCAGGCCATTAGAGCCGCTGACCGAAGAGGCCCAATCCCTATTGACCCAGGCCAAACGGAACGGCTTTGCCGACCGGCACATCGCCGATCTTCTGGCTCTCCGCGAACCCGAGGTGCGCGGCTGGGTGCGCGGCTTGGGCTTAACCCCGTCTTACAAAATGGTGGACACGTGCGCGGCGGAGTTTGAGGCGGCAACGCCCTATTTCTACTCGTGCTATGATGGCGAGAGTGAGGGGTAGGGCTGGCCCCACCCATGCGTGGCGTAATCCTAACGTGGTGCAATCCTACGCAGCGACCAACTCGCCGTCAGGCATGAACTGCCAGTTCTCCTCGACGGGATCGGGCAAGCGGCTGGCGTGGGTGACGCGATTGCGGCCTTCCCCCTTCGCGTGGCAGAGTGCGCGATCAGCCTGGGCGATCAGCCCGGCCACGCCGTACATGCCAGGTGTCAGGGTGGCGATCCCGACACTGACCGTCAAAGGCCGCTGCAAGGAGTCTGCCTCTGCGACGGCATGGCGCAGGCGCTCGCCGAGGATGACCGCGCCCATCGTGTCCGTCTCCGTCAGGATGACCGCAAACTCCTCGCCTCCGTAGCGGGCCGGGATGTCGCTGTTGCGGGCGCTTTCTTTCAAGACGCGACCGATCAGCTTTAGCGCCTCGTCGCCGTCAGAGTGGCCGTAACTCTCGTTGTAAGACTTGAACTTATCTACGTCCACCAGCATGAGGGAGAGCGGGCGACCGTGACGCACGGAGCGGCCCAGTTCGCGGTCCAGCTGTTCGTGGAACTCGCGGTGGTTTTTCAGGCCTGTGAGTGAGTCCACCGTAGAGAGATTTTGGAGGACAGCCCTCATCTCTGCGATCTGCCGGTCCGCTTCGCCCAGGGCGGCGTCCTGACCGGCGATTTTCTCCTCCGACCCATGGAGGTCCAGTACCGCCTGGCGGACGCCGCTCCGTGCCGGGCCGACAACCAGAACGACCTCGATGAGCAGCGTCAGTAGGATGGCTGCGAACAGACCCCACCCGGTCCGAGCGACAGATATCCTCTGCTCACGTGCCTCCCGGTGCGCCTCTGCGATGGCGGGGGTCATCCCCGCGACGTAGGCCGTCTCGCTCTCTAGCAGGGGGGTTAGGTAGGCGTACAGGTTTGGGCGAGCCGCATCCCCTTCCGGCGGTAGGGCCGCCAGCAGGCCTTGCGCCGCAGACATCGTCGCCTGATGTGCCGGCTCGGCTGCAGTGACAAGCCGGGAGAGGGGAGGATTGCCATAGTGGGACAGGGTCTGCTGGTCCTCCGACCAGGTGAGCGTGTCCGCTTGTAGTTCATCCGCCCGCGCCGTCCGCGCCTCCGGCGTCTCCGCCGCCTGGACAGAGAGGGCGTCCAGTGCGATCTTTTGACTCAACGCTCGCTGGTGGCCTGTGAGGGACAACGCCCGCGCCCCCTGTTCTTGGCGGTGCAGCACGGCTAGGTTCAATATCAGTCCAACGATCGAGACGAATGCGACGACGCCGAGCGAAATAAGGTAGGAGCGGACGAGCCGCTGGGTCGCCGTTGCCTTTAGGTGTGATCCCTGCTTATCTACTTTCCGTGAGGAAATGGGTGCCTTCATGCTTGGTGTCCTTACGAGTGTCATCACAGGTATTATTGGCATCAGCGAGGAGCCACCACCCTGTTGACACTACTAGAAGGAAATCCCCTACCATGGTGCGAACGTTATAAATATGCCTGACATTGAGAATCCAAAGCTTCCGCTCGTAGCCGTCATCATGGGTAGCAAGTCCGACTGGGAGACGATGCGCCATGCGGATGAGACGCTGGCTCGGTTTGACGTGCCGCACGAATGCCGGATCGTGTCCGCACATCGGACGCCTGACCTGATGGCGCAGTTCGCCCGTGAGGCCGAAGGGCGGGGCCTGGAAGTCGTCATCGCCGGTGCGGGGGGGGCAGCCCATCTGCCCGGCATGGTCGCCGCGCAGACTTTGATCCCCGTACTTGGTGTTCCCGTCCAAAGTCAGGCCCTCAGCGGGCAGGACTCGCTCCTATCTATCGTCCAGATGCCCGGCGGCATTCCCGTCGGGACACTCGCCATCGGTAAGGCCGGGGCGATTAACGCCGCCCTTCTGGCCGTCGCCATCCTCGCGAATTCAAGGCCGGAGTTGCGCGAAAAGTTGCGCGAGTTCCGGCAGGACCAAACTGAGAAGGTCTTAGGGGACACGTTGCCATGAACGACCCCATCCTGCCCGGCGCGACGATCGGCGTCCTCGGTAGCGGCCAACTGGGCCGAATGCTGGCACTGGCTGCCCGCCAAATGGGCTACCGCGTCCATGTGCTCTCCCCGGATAGGGACACACCCGCAGGCCAGATCGCGGACCGGGAGGTCGTCGCGGCTTATGAAGACTTAGAGGCCGTGCGGGACTTCGCCCGGCAGGTGAGCGTCGTCACGTTTGAGTTCGAGAACGTCCCTGCGGGGACGGCGGAGGCCGTCGCCGAGATTGTCGCCGTCCGGCCTGGCGGCCATGTCTTGCACGTCGCTCAGAACCGCCTGCGCGAGAAGACGTGGCTGTCGCAGAACGGCATTCCGTGTGCTCCCTTTCGCCACGTGCGATCGCTGCCTGAGCTTCAAGCGGCACTAGGGGAGTTGGGTCTGCCGGCCATCCTGAAGACGGCAGGCTTCGGCTATGATGGCAAGGGACAGGTGAGAGTTCATAGCGTGGATGAAGCGCCCACTGCCTGGGACGCGCTGGGAGGTCAGGAGTGCGTTCTGGAGGGGCTTGTCACGTTTGAGCGGGAGGTGTCTGTGGTCGCCGCTCGCGGGATGAGGGGCGACTTCGCGCACTATGGGGTCATTGAGAACGCTCACCAAGGTGGGATACTGAACCAGTCCGTCTGTCCTGCACCCGGCATCAACCCTCAAGTCACGGACGAGGCTGTCTCTATGACCCGTGCTATATTCGAGGGCCTAAATGTGGTTGGTGTCCTCTGCGTCGAGTTTTTCCTGATGCCGGAAGGCCACTTGATCGTCAACGAGATCGCCCCGCGCCCACATAACTCAGGCCATTTGACGATAGACGCGCATGTGACCAGCCAATTCGAACAGCAGCTGAGAGCCGTCTGCGGCCTGCCACTCGGCTCAACGGAACTGCTGCGCCCGGTTGCGATGGCGCAGTTGTTGGGCGATCTGTGGCAGGAGGGAACGCCTGACTGGGCCGCCGCCCTGGCGATGCCCGGCGTCAAACTGCACCTGTACGGCAAACGCGACGCCTGGCCGGGCCGTAAGATGGGGCATCTCACGGCCCTGGCTGAGACCCCCGAAGAGGCCGTCCATCTGGCGCGGATGGCAAGGGCGGCTTTGGCGCGTTAGAAGCTCACGGTCGTGTCTTTAGGCAGGGCGGCGAGACGCGCTTTCACGTCCTCGGTCGCCTTCTCGAACTTCGGCTTGCCCAGCAGGGCAAACATATTGGTCTTGTACGCCTCGACGCCAGGCTGGTTAAACGGATTGACGCCCATCAAGTAGCCCGAGACGCCAATGGCCCGCTCGTAGAACTGGATCAACGCGCCCAAAGAGTAGGCGTCCAGCTGCTCCAGATGGATCGTCGCATTGGGGACGCCGCCGTCACGGTGCGCTAGAGACGTCGCTTCGTAGGCGGCTTTGTTGACTTCGGACATCGCCCGGCCTTGCAGATAGCCCAACTCGTCCAGGTCGTTCTCCGCCGAAGGCACGGCCAGGCTCGGCTCCCCGCCGTCCAGGATGACGAACGTCTCGATGATATTGCGCCGCCCCTGCTGTATCCACTGGCCCATTGAGTGCAGGTCGGCGGTCAGGTCCACGCTGGCCGGGAACAGGCCGATGTGGCTTTTCCCCTCGCTCTCGCCCGTCAACTGCTTCCACCACTCGGCCACGTAATGCAGGCGCGGCTCGAAGCTGGCGAAGATCTCCGTAGAATAGCCCTTACGGTAGAGCAGGTTGCGGGCGGCGGCGTAGAAGTAGGCCGGGTTTTTGGTGACGTCCGGCTCGTTTGTGGCCTCTGCGACATCCCGTGCGCCTTGCAGCAGGGCATCAATGTCAATCCCCGCCACGGCGATGGGGAGTAGGCCGACCGGACTGAGGACCGAGTAGCGTCCGCCCACGTCGTCGGCGATGTTGAGTGTCGCGTAGCCCTCTTCCTGGGCGAACTTTCTCAGAGCGCCTTTCTTGGCGTCGGTCGTGGCGACGATGCGCTTCTTGGCCTCGTCCTTACCGACTTCTTTCTCTAGACGGTCCCGGAAGAGGCGGAAGGCGACGGCCGGCTCGGTTGTCGTGCCGGATTTGGAGATGGCATTGATCGAAAATCGCTTGCTGTCAAGCTGCTTGAGGAATTTGGTGTGCTCGTGCGCGGATAGTGAGTTGCCGGCGAAAATGATGTCGGGACCGGCCCCTTCGCCCAGGGCCTCAATGACGGCGCGGGCGCCTAGGTAGGAGCCGCCGATGCCGATAGAGACCAGCGCGTCCGAGTTGTCGCGGATCTGCGAGGCCAGCGTTTTGATCGTCTGGACCTCTTGGGGGCTGACGAGCTTGACCGCGTCCACCCAGCCTAAAAAGTCAGAGCCGAGTCCGCCCCCCTGCGTAACTTTCTTGTGCGCCAGGTCCACGTTGTCCTGGAACGACTTCACTTCCTCTAGATCAATGTCGGGTGCGAGATAGCCGTAGTCAAACGAAATGGGCAATGCCATAGGATAATCCTCCAAAACACAAAGCGGTGGAGGCTACTTGCCTCCGCCGCTATTGTACCCGGACACTTCCGCTCTTACTCTATCGTTCTGGAAGGGCCAAGTGGGCAGAGCCAAGGGCTTTTGGAAAAAGATTTCGACTATTTCGTGCTCAGCACCAGAATCAAGGCAATCGTCCACATCACAACGCCGATTAAACCGTCTAACACACGCCAGGCAACGGGGCGGCGGAACAGAGGCGCGAGCCAGGCCGCTCCGTAAGCGAGGCTGAAAAACCAGAGGAGGGAAGCAAGCATCGCGCCCAGCGCGAAGGCCAGCCGGGAGTGCGGCGGATATTGCGCGGACAGCCCGCCGACTAGCACGACAGTGTCCAAATAGACGTGTGGGTTGAGGAAACTGAGGGCGAACAGCGTCGCCAAAACTGAGCCGACGGATGCGCGGGGCGCTTCCTCTGCTGTCAAGCCAGCCGGTGTCCAAGCGCTTCGAAAGGCCCGCGCCCCGTAGAAGAACAGGAACACGGCCCCGGCCCATGCGGCCAGGCGCGTCCAGAGTGTGTTGTGAGCGATTAGGCTGCCAAACCCGGCCGTACCCAGGGCAATCAGCGCCGCATCACAGAGAGTGCAGGTGAGGGCGACGGGGAACCGATGCTCTCGTTTTAGTCCCTGTCGCAGTACGAAAGCGTTTTGTGCGCCGATGGCGATAATGAGGCTCGCGCCCAGTCCGAGGCCGCGCAGGAAAGCAGCAATCAGCAAGTAATCTCCCGCAGGAAAAAGGCCGCTCTCTAAACAATCTCTAAATTGGGGGGAGCCGGGACCGACAGCGGGCGCGAACCACGTCACTCGTGGCTTCTCCCACGCTCCTCGGCAGGAAGTCCCCGCCATGTTCAGAGGTCTCGCGCAACGCCTAGTGGGTTGTGGCGCGAGCCTAGGCGTCGAAGTCAAAACGGATTGTCACAGACGCTCCCGGTCACGGCGCGTCCGCTCGTTCTCCACATGACCCATGCTTTGCGTCGTCCCCGGCTCGACGAGCAGCAGGTAGACTTCTTCCTCGGCCGCCAACAGATGCTCCATACCTCGCGGTGCGACGATGGACCCTGCCCTCGCCAACCGATCTCAAGCTCATCGCGGCTCCAGAACAGCATCGTCAGTCGAAAGCCTGTTGAGATTTGACCCGCTTGACCCGAACGTCATTCACCTCGCCAACCATGCGCGGGTTCCAGTGGTCCCCGGTCTGGACCAGCTTCTCGACGAGGCTGACTTTGGACACCGGTTACTTGCCCCGGAAGAACTTCTTGAACTTGTACAAAGTAACATCCCGGTTCATCTCCGCAATAGCCTTCGTCAAGGGAATCTCCTTGGGGCAGGCTTTGACGCAATTCTGGGCGTTGCCGCAGGACGTCACGCCGTCCATACCCGCAATGGCCTCTAACCGCTCCTCCCTGTTCATGCTTCCAGTCGGGTGGCTATTGAACAGGCGTACCTGGCCGATGGCGGCCGGGCCGATGAAGTTGGAGTGGGCGTTGACTTGGGGGCAGGCTTCCAGACACGACCCACAGGTCATGCACTTGGAGAACTCGTAAGCCTCCTGCCGATCCCGCTCGGACATGCGCGGGCCGGGGCCAAGGTCGTAGGTGCCATCAATCGGTATCCAACCGCGTATTTTCTTGAGGTTCTCAAACATCCGCGACCGATCTACCGCAAGGTCCTTGATGACTGGAAACTTGCTCATCGGCTCCAATGTGATGGGCTGGGCGAGCTTGTCCACGAGGGACGCACAGGACTGGCCAACCTTGCCATTCATCAGCATGGTGCAGGAGCCGCAGACATTCTCCAGGCAGTTCATCTCCCAGACAGGGGCGCTGGTCTGCTTACCATCGCGAGTGACGGGGTTCTTGCGGATCTCCATCAGGCATGAGATGACGTTCATATTAGGGCGGTGCTTGATCTCGAACTCTTCCCAATAGGGGGCGGAGTGCTGGTCCTTCTGCCGCTTGATTTTGAATTGGATGGTCTTCTGGTCAGACATGGCTCTTGTCTTTCTAGGGCTCGTTCGTGCTGTTCAGATGCAGGACAATCGGATGTGAGACACTGGATGCCGGTGCATGTTGCCGATGCGGAGGGCCTGAGTAACGGCCGCAACGTCTGCTCGGAGGGCATTCGCCCTTGCATCACCCCCGAGTGTCAGGTCGGGTGAGTGCTCGCCCTTGTAGGTAATGTATGTCCTTATACCGAAGGAGACGCTCCCGAGACTGTACCTTAGTCGCCCCTGAGCCGCCGCGCATACGGTTTATAATAATGTGGATGCTTTCGGCTTCGACTTATGCGCCTTCTGGGCGACGACGGGCAGGGCGGCGAGGAGCGAACCGGCGGTGACTAGGGAAGGGAAGTGAGGGGGTGAACCCCTCTCGCTAAATCTGCGTCCCTCGGACGAGGCTCCATTGCGTCGGAGAGTCTCGCCCGGAGGGCGCTCATTCAGCGAGAGGGGTCCACCCCCTCGCTCCCTCTGGTCTACGCAGTCCCTATTGCGCCTTGACATCCCTTTCTCCCTGCTGCGAGGCGGGGTTGCTCGCTTTTGCCGGGTCGGCGTCGTTCATCTGCTGCTTGCCGGACAGCCAGGACTCGCCGGCTTCCTGCACTTCAGACTTCTCGCGGTCTGAATAGGCCATATCACGCCGAGCCTCTGGTGGACGGGTGCTCAACTGGTCGCCGCCGTTACCGATCCCACTCGGGTCTGCGCCCGCCGCAATCTGCATGGCCTGGACGGCCACGCCAGTCAGACCTGCGCCCATCGCGAGGACACCATTTGTGCCGTTCGTCCCCGCACCGTGGCCGTTGCCATTCGCGTGACCGTTTCCGTTCGTGTGGCCGTTTCCGTTCGTGTGACCGTTGCCATTCGCATGGCCGTTTCCGT
>JAYTRQ010000600.1:0-3520 GCA_043746125.1 Armatimonadota bacterium
TCCTGCTCATCCTTCTGGCCTCTGCCGGCTACTGGGTCCGGGCCGCCGCCAAGAGGCTAGGCGAAGAGTTCACGCGGCAGATCACCGTACGTCAGGAACAGGTCGGGGCTTTACGCCGGCGCGACCTCCTCTTGTCTGCCACGGTGGGTGCCGTCGGGGATGCGGTAATCGCCGCAGACTCCACCGGGCGCATCACGCTGCTGAACCCGGCTGCCGAGCGTCTGACGGCCTGGCATGAGGCAGATGCCCTTGGCCGCGAGGTCAAAGCGGTCCTGCCCCTATTGGATGAGCTGACTGGCGCAGCCCTGGCCGCCCCCCTCACGCGAATAGATTCTCAGGCCCACGCATTTCTCGTGGCTCGGACGGGCGAGCGGCGGCTCGTGACCGGCAGCGAAACGCCGCTTTGGGACGAAGATGGCCGTCCCGACGGCGTCACACTGACCTTCCGGGACGTGTCCGAGCTGCGCCAGGCGGCAGATGCCCTTCGGCACGCAGAAGCCGCCCGGCAGGCCGCCGAGGCTTACGCCGCCTCTCTCCTGAAGATCGCCCCGGAATGCACCGTGCTCCTGCGCCCAGAGGGCGAGATCGCTGGCTTTAACCCGGCTGCCGAGCGCGTCTTTGGTTGGACCAGCAGCCAGGTGGTGGGGCGGCTTGCGGCCGACCTGCTGTTTCCTGCCTCCGCACGCGACTTGTTCCGGCGGGAGACACAGCGCCCCGCCGGTACCGATAAGACGGACACCTACGCGCAGGCTTCCGATGGGCGAGTGTTCCCCGCCGAAATGACGCTCTCCCGGATCATCCGGTCGCAGGAGCCGCTTGTCGTCCTCCACCTGCGCGACGTCAGTGACCGTCGGGAGGCCGAGGGCGCTCTGCGCCGGGCGCGGGACGCCGCCCGTGACGCCGCCCTCGCCGAAAGCCTGGAACAGAGCGCTCTGCTGGCGAACATGAGCGATGAACTCCGCACCCCGCTCAACGCTGTAATCGGATACAGTGAGATGCTGCAAGAGGAAGCGCAAGACCGCGGGCAGGATGACCTGGTCCCCGATCTGAAAAAGATCCACGGGGCGGGCAAGCATCTGTTGTCCTTGATTAACGACGTCCTAGACCTGTCCAAAATCGAGGCCGGCCAGATGGAACTATTTCCGGAAACGTTTGACGTCGCCTTCCTACTGGAAGAGGTCACGCAAACCCTCCGCCCGATCGCCGGCCGTAATGACAACACATTGGAAGTGCGCGTCGCGGACGACCTCGGCACACTGCGGGCCGATCGGGTTAAGGTCAAACAGAGTCTGCTCAACTTACTCTCCAACGCCGCCGACTTCTCGCATGGGCGGACGCTGACCCTGGAGGCCGTCCGGGAGCAGGACACGTCTACGACAGGGGAGCAGGGGAAGGCCTGGGTCACATTCTGCCTCTCTGACGTCGGGACCGACCCAGGCCTGTCACTCCACCGTCAGCTCCTCGAAGCTGCCCCCGATCTGGAGGTATCCGCTCTGCCGCGCTTCAGCGGCCACGGCCTCGCCCTGGTCATTGCCCGCCGCTTCTGCCAGATGCAGGGTGGCGAGTTCACCGGGAGCCGAGAGCCGGGACACGGGGCCGTCTACACGCTACGGTTCCCTTCGCTGTGATCGGCAAAAGAGAAAAGGCGAGCGCTCCAAAGAGCGCCCGCCTTTTCCGCCTTCGTCAATGCGTCTGCTTCGGGTCATACACATAGTATGTGTTCCCCGGCAACACCTGCACCGCGTAGCCCGTCGCATCCGCTAGAGCCTTAAGCGGCGTCCCGGCGTCGGCGGCAGAGAAGTCCGCTGTGACCGTCTGAGTCGGCACTGAATCCGCTTCCAGGACGACGGTGACTCCATAATGCGCGGCTACCTTCTGCATCGCATCCAGGAAGTCCGCGTTCGCTGGGGCTGTCGTCTCCGGGTCTGCCGCACCAAATGGCGTGAAGATCGCTTCCGAGCCAATCGGCTGCCTGGTGTCGTCCGGTGTCCACTTTACGAGCAGGTTCAGTGTAGTGCCTGCCGGAGTCGCCTGCGCTGCCGCGATAGGGATCTGGACGCCCTGGCGGTTTGTTAGATGCTGCGCGGGCAGGGCGAGTGTCGCGTCGTTGAGGTGCGCCGGATCTGTAATCTGCTCCGTCGCGGTCACGACGTAGGCGCTAACCTCCGCCGACGGTACGCTCGAGGGCAGGTGCAGGTGGAACGTATGGTAGTCATTGTTGTCCTGCCGCGTCTGAACGTCCACTTTTTGCAGCATCTCCGGCATGGCGATGGCGCTGGGTGTAGGGATCATATTGCTTCGATCACCGACTCCATGTACCGGATGCAGGACCATGATGCCGCCGATCACCACCACCGCCAAAGCTGCGAAGACGCCGCCCATCGCGCGGCGGCGCGGGGCCAGGCTGAACCAGCCTGCGAATGTGTCACTCGCCCGCTGCGAGAAGCTCGTGTCCCGCTTCGTCTGCTCCTGAGCCACCTTCTCCAATATCTTGGCGCGGAAGCCTAGCGGCACTTCCACCTCTTCCATCGGCCGCTCCATCAGCGTGAATACGCGGGCGAACCGGTCATAATCGGCCCGCGCGGCCGAGTCGGCGTCGAAGTGCTGCTCCAGAGCCAGGCGCAGGGCCGGCGTCAGCGAGTCTTCGGCGTAGTCCGAGTATAATTCCTGCGCCCTTTCCAGTTTCATAATCGTCGTCCTCGCTCCGCATCCCCAAAGGTTATAGTCACGGACGGGCCACGGGGCGCGTCACGGTGTGGGGGCAGACTTGAGCCTGCCTGCATGTCTGACGGCGCTATGTGTTGAAAAGTTCCCGGATGCCGGAGAGTTTCTCTTTCAAGGCCAGGCGGGCGCGGTTCAGCCGACTCTTAACCGTGCCGATGGGCAGGTCCATGATCTCGGCGATCTCCTCGTAAGACTTTTGCTGGCCGTGGTAGAGCGTCACCATCGCCCGCTGATATTCCGGCAGGCTGCCGATGGCCTGCTGCAACAACTGTGCGCGTTCGGTCTCTTCGAGTACGGCATCTGGGGTGGGGGAGGGGTCTTCGATCTGGCGGGCGACACTGGACTCGTCCAGCTCCATGTACTCGTCCAAAGATGAGTGTGGGTGTGCCTTGGTCCGCTTGCGCTCGTCCAGGAAGACGTTCGTGGTGATGCGGAACAGCCAGGTAGAGAACGACGCATCGCCCCGGAAACTGCCTATGGCGTTGAAGACCCGCAGGAAGGCATCCTGCGCTACGTCGTTGGCGTCATCGTAGTTGCCGGTCAGCCGATAAGCGAAGTTGTAGACTTGCTTCTCGTACTTGCGGACCAGGTCGTTAAAGGCTGCCAGATCGCCGCGTTTGCAGCGCTCGATCAGCGCCCGTTCTTCCGCTGAGACCGCCGCCCGGCCGCGTGTGCTGCGTGCCGCCGCTTCATCCATTGTCTGTCCTCGGGGCGCGTGTGGGGGAAATCGTCACTAGCTCCTACTTTACCCAGTCCGCGCCCCGGTTACGCCTGGGACATCTGAGGGTAACAGTAT
>JAYTRQ010000601.1:0-3510 GCA_043746125.1 Armatimonadota bacterium
TACTGGGAGATCGGCAACGAGAACTGGAACAGCGGCAAGGGAACGCCTCAGGAATTAGCCCGCGTCGTCACGGAGTTCTCGCGGGCGATGAAGGCCGTGGACCCGGCCATTCAGGTCGGCGCGAGCGGCAACGGCCGGGGCTGGTGGTCCAAGTTCCTGCCCCTCGCCTCGCCCTCACTGGACTTCATCAGCCTCAGCCTCTACAACTGCTGGGGGTGGAAGGGATATGACCATTTCGTTCAGCATCCCGACGAGGACACCATCAGCGATGTCGAGACGGCCCTGGCCGCGATTGACCACGACGCCCAGCCCGCCGACCGTGCCCGCCTACGGGTCATCGTCGCCGAAACCAACTCCAAGGACTACAGCGAGGGTGGCTGGCCCGGCACGAACACGCTGGGGCACGCCCTGGTGACGTTCGATACGCTGGGCCGCGTCCTGTCCCAGCCACGTGTCCGCTCAGTCATGGTGTGGACCACGCGCTGGGTTAACGACCCAGAGGCAAAAGACAGCCAGTGGTACGCGCTCGGCCTGGCGAACGAGCTGCGCCCCACGGGCCGCGCCGTCGCCCTGTGGGGCCAGTTCCTCCAGCCCGATCTAGTCGCCGTCACAGGCGGCACAGGGGCGGTCTCCGCCTACGCCTCTCGCTCCCTTGATGGGCGTAAGGTTACGGTCTGGGTGCTTAACCGGGGCAGTGTGCCTGTGGGGGACGTGCGCGTCGTCGTTCACACGGCGTCCACGCGCTACCGCCGGGCCGACGCTTACCGCCTCTCGGGAACCGGTCCGGACGATCCAAGCCCGACCTGGGACCGCGCCGGTACGGCGGCAGTCGTCGCTAACACCGTCGCGCCTCTGTCCTGCACCGGCCTGTCCGTCACCGTGGTGACGCTATTTTCAGAGAACCCTTAACAATTTGGGGCGCGTGATGTATGATGCAACAGCACATCTAAGGCGCACTGCCTTATGCCACTAACGCAAGGCACGACTCTTGAAAGGACTAAGACAATGCACTCCTTCTCTGTGCGGGAGGCCCGCCGGGGCTTCACGCTCATCGAACTGCTCGTCGTGATAGCCATTATCGCGATTCTCGCAGCCATTCTCTTCCCCGTCTTCCAGAAAGTTCGGGAGAACGCCCGCCGCGCGAGTTGCCAGTCCAACGAAAAGCAGGTCGGCCTGGCTTTGACGATGTACACTCAGGACAGCGACGAGAAGTTCCCCCAGGGGCTTGTCCCCGCCGCGCCCCCCAACCCTGAGGCCTCTCAGGGTTGCACCGGGGGAGGCATCGGCTGGGCCGGAGCGGTCGTGCCGTTCACCAAGAGCAACCAGTTGTTCAAGTGCCCGGACGATAGCTCCGTCGGCGTCATCGGCTGTTCCTACGCCATGAACGAGTATCTGGCGGGCCAGCCTCTGTCCGTCCTGGCGGGTTCGGCCACGACCGTGTTGTGTTACGAGGTGGCGGGCGACACGGCTCACATTGACTCGGTGGACGAAGGCACCGGCCCGTTCGGCACCCAGCACTGGACCGCCTCCGGCGTGGGGAACGGGTTCCCGGACCCCTCCTCCCACATTAACGACACTGCCAGCGTGATCTCCTGTCCCGGCGGCGGGTTTGGAAACTGCTCACTGGAGTCGTATCAGGGGTACGGCGCCTCACCGGCCGTTGGCGGCCCGGCGTCACGCCACGACCCGCAATCGTCGGTGTTCGCCGGCAGCGCCAAATGGCTCCTGGCCGACGGGCATGTGAAGTACATCCGTATCGCGAACGTCCGGACGGGATACAATGAGATCCCGAACAGCGCCCTGGGCGCCAGCGGCCTGATCGCGACCTTCGATCCCAACTAGCCGTCGGTCCGCTCAGTGCGGAGAGACAGGCCGCCCCTGGCATCGCCGGGGGCGGCCTTTGGCTTGGCGGGCGGCGGGTATCGGATTGTCACCGAACTGTACCTGCCCGACGGGGGTGACAGCGCGAGCCTGGTGGCCTGGCCCGCGCAGATGACGATGGAGTGGACACTCCCGGACAACGACCCGTCGGTCCACCTCCAGTTTCAATGGTTTGGCAAGCCCGCCAACCGCCTGCTGGAAGCGCTGTGGCTCTCCTTGGTGCCCCTCATCACGGATACGGACGGGTGGCGGCTGGACAAGGAGGATCAGTCCGTCGCGCCGCGGGACGTCGTAAGTCACGGGTGGGCGCAGCCTGCACGCGGTCACGCGCGGGGCGTCCTAAGTAACGTGTCATTAGTTCTTGCAGAACCTGACAAGGGGCTTTAGGTCAAGTGCCGGTCAGAACCCGCCTGAACTTCTGCAAAGACTTATGACACGTTACTTAGGACCCCTCTACGCCTCGCTGTAGCCGCCCTCTTACCACTGAGGGAGTCTCCCTAACCCTCTTTTGCCGCATGACGGGGTATAACGGGGTTACGAAATCGGTGGTGGGTGGCAGAAGGCTGTTTAAGACCCATGAAAGTGACGTGCGACCCAGTGGCGGATGCGTTGCACATCCGCTTCCGCGAAGTGCCTATGGAAGACAGTAACGAAGATTGGAACGGGCTGATCCTGGACTACGACCGGGCGGGCAAAGTCGTCGGGATTGAGATACTCGACGCCTCGGAACACATTGATAATTCTTGCGCCCTCTCTTGTGAGACGCTCGGCGCTGCCTCCGAGCGTCAGATTGCCTGAGCAAGCTCTTAGGGGAATGACAATGCCTACCCAAACGTTGGACGCGGAGCGAGACGCCTTGATAGAAGCCCTCTATTGCGTGCCGGAGAACGGTAGGGCGGAGATTATTCGGGGAACGATCGTCCAGATAAGTGCAGCCGGAACGAGGCTGGGGCGGATCGCAGGCAGAATCTTCATAAGCCTCTCACGGCACGAAGAGCGGCTGGACCTCGTGCGTGTCGGACAGGGCTACGCTTTCTGCGGCAACGTCGGCTTCCTCGTGGATCTCCCGAACCGAGGCTCGTTCAGCCCGAATTCCGCTTGGTACACCTGCCCACTGGAAGAAGAGCCGATGCAGTTTCTCCCCCATGCGCCCGCGCCTGCCGTTGAAGTCCGTAGCGAGAACGACTACGGGCCGAAGGCGGAGCGGGACATTGCGGAGAAGATCGCAGACTACTTCGCCGCCGGGACTCAGGTCATCTGGAACGTGGACGCTTTAGGGCCGGACGTCGTGCGCGTCCACCAGGCCTCTGACCCGAACGCCGTAACGGTCTGCCGGCGCGGCGACGTGGCCGGGGCGAAACCGGCGGTTTCGGGATGGACGATGGCCATAGACGCCCTGCTGCCAGGTGTTCAAGCCTAGCCCGCATAATTACGGAAAGAATCTTTGTGGCAGAGGGGATTCGCCCTAAAGAAACTGGAACGGTCCGCCAATAATAAAGTTGTTGCTGGTCAGAGTGGCCGCGACGCCATCATCCGTTCAACAGTCAACGGCGACGAACGATGAGAAGGAAGGGCAAACCCGCCGAAAGACGGGGACGCAAAGCTGAGGGTCTAAGGCCGGTTTCTTCA
>JAYTRQ010000602.1:0-10783 GCA_043746125.1 Armatimonadota bacterium
GTACAGTCTTGGACGGAGGCCCTGCCGACGCAGAAATGGACGGCACTGGGGGTCGGCCAAGGGGACCGGGCGGAACTGGCAAAGTTCGCCGAATCGAACGGGCTGGCGAACGTCTCACTGCTGCTGGACTTCGAGCTGTATCAGACGCGGATGTGGGGGGTCTCGCACCTGCCGAGCGTTTATCTGGTGTCGGGCAAAACGGGCCGGGTGCTGCAAAAGGTGCTGGGGATGGAGGGGGAGGCGCTGGCGGCGATGCAGGGCCTGCTGACAGAGGAAGTCGGGAAGATCGTCGCGGCCGAGGCGGCGGCGAAGAAGGCGGACGAGGAGAAGAAGGCGACGGAAGCGGCGGCGAAGGCGGCCGAGGCCGCCGCGGCGGCGAAGCCCTTAGACACGACGCCGCCGACAAAAGCTTAGTTGTTGGGTGGAAGGCAGACAAAAAAAACCGCCGCAGCAATCCCAAAGCGCTGTGGCGGCTGCCGTCACGAAAGTCGGAGCGGCAAAGATAAGGAGATCACATTTAGGAAGACGGTTTTTCACGATCAAATGTTCCCAAACAGACCAAAGAGTCCCATAAATTGTCTGGACACGAGGCAAAAAGTGGGAGAGAGTACAAAGCGGCGGCGGCAGGTTCACCCTGCTGCCGCCGCTGTTGTTTTTGGGGGCGTTCTAGAAGCTGGAGCCAGCGAAGTCGAAGCGCAGCTTTTTGGTCCGGTTGGAGTAGTAGAAGACTAAATCGTGCCCGAAGACACGGCGGCTGACCAGGTACTCGACTTCCTGGTAGCTGTCCAGGACGTACTTCTCATAGCTCCCGGACACGCCCAGGCCCCAGTCCGGAGTGACGCGGTAGAGGGCGGAGGCGAAGAGGTTCCGGTCGTTCAGCGGCAGGCCGAAGCCGCCGGAGAATGAGACCGAGAGGCGCGGCAGGGGCAGCGTCACATAGGTCGCCGAGAGCCGCTGCTGCGTGCTGGACCGGAGGAGCGCCTCTAAGGGGTTCAGGCCGGACGAGTAAGCGCCGACCTGAGAGAGCAGCGGGTCGTAGCGGTAAGTGTAGTTGAGCGAGAGGGAGTCGCTGCGGCGGAACGTGCGGGTCAGGCCGAGGTTGGCGCTGACAGTGGGGGCAGTCCGGCCGCCGAAGCCGCTCAAGGCCTCGCCGACCGTGACCGAGTCGGTGATCATCGTCCGCTTGTCGGGATGGAAGGCGGCGGTAGATAGGCGGACGTCGGCGGTCGTCGTGCTGATGGGCGTGACAACCTGGCCCGTGTCGGGCGAGTTTTCGGTCAGGCTGCCCTTCTGCATCCCGATGTCGGCGGCGTAGTTCAGGCCAGTGCGCCCCAAGGCGCGGGGGTTGGTCTGGAGAAAGGTGTTGAAGCTGTAGGAGGAGGCGGAGTAGCCGGCTTCACCAGGGTCTCGCGTCCCTGACGCGGTCACGTTCAGCGAAAAGCCGCTGAACTGGCGGGAGACGTTGGACGAGGCGTAGAGGCTGCGGTGGGCCGGGTAGTCCACGAACAGATAGGCGTTGGTGGCCTCATCCACGCGCTGGGTGTGGGTGAACTGCGCCCCCCACTCCGAACGGGTGATGCCGTTGACCAGGAACTGGCCGCTGCCGCCGCGCCCGAGGTCGTAGGACTGTTCCAGATCCAGGGCCATGCCCCGGCGAGTGCCATTCTGGCTGAAGAACGAGGCCCCGGACGCCATCGTACTGCCCAGGCTGGCCCCAGCGACGGCGGAGTTGCGGAGGTAGATCGTCCCCTTACTGTGTGGGGTGACGTTGTAGTAGAACGGCACGTTCAGGAACAGGCCCTGGGAGCCGATGCCGAGCACCTGCTGGCCGAAGAGCTGGTCCGTGGACATGGGCATGACGTGGTAAGGAACGGACAGCAGCTTCTTGCCATCGGAGTAGATCGTCGCCCGGCGGAACTGGATCTGGTCACCCGGCGCGGCCGTGATGGCGCGGGCCGCGACGACGACGTGGCTGTCGGACAGGTCTGCGAACCGGTAGGGGTTATACTCCAAAGGCGTGTCGCCGATCTGGGCGGGCTGGGGGGACGTGTCCAGCCCGAAGCCGGTGACGAGGACGTCGGCCGTCCCCTGTGCGCCGTCGGCGGACAGGATGGCGCTGCCGCTGCCGGTGACCAAATCGTAGCGCAGCTCGGCGACGCGCAGAATATGGCGGCCTCGCTGGACCGTGGCCTTGTGCGCGACAAGGGTCTGGGTCTGCAAGTCTACTTGCAGGGAGTCGGCGGTGACGTCCAGCGCCTTGTAGGAGAGATGGGCGGAGCCACGCTTGCCCTGGGCTTCCACCATCTTGGTGTCGGCGCTGTAGATCAGATACTGGGGGCAGTCCACCCGAATCCAGCGTGCGTCTTTGTCAAACAGCGACTCACGGTCCTCGGTAAACTCCACGGAGCCGGCCCCACTGGCGGAACCGTCGGCACGGGCGGCGAAGGCGACGGCCGTGACGCTTGCGGTTCCGGCTTGGGAGGCGCTGGTCAGGGAGACGCGAGCGACGCCGGAGGTTGTGATGGTTGTGTCCGGGGTGAGTGTCCCCAGCGTGGTGGTGAACCGGACCGAGGTACCGTCGGCGGCCAGATGCCCCCCGCTGTCGCGGACGGTGGCGGTCAGCAGCGTGGCGCTCTTGCCGTCGGCGTAGATGACATCCGGCGCGGCGGCCAGGGAGACACTGCCGGACGCGAGCGCACGGGTGGCCGGGGGCAGGGCCAGGACGAGGCCAAAGAAGAGCGCCAGGAGGAACGACCGGAGGTGACGGGGGGCGTTAAGCATGGTGGTGTTTGGGGTGAGAAAGGGACCTCACCCGGCCACGTGCGGCCGGGTGGGGTCTGTGCTAGGAGGGCGCGGCAAGCAGCGCCCCTACGGGTTGGGCGGGGAGGGCGGGCCGCCGCCGCCGACGGTGACGACGGGCACTGCGGGTGGGCCGTTCGAACCGGTCCCAGTGCCGGTGGACGTGGGCGAGCCGCCCCCACTGCTGTGGTGGCCGGAGGAGATCGCCAGGCCGAGGCCCGTCGCGAGCAGGATGCCAAGGAGGATAGAGCCACTGTTGGAGCGACGGCCGCGCACGGAGTCCGGCGAGGTGTAGTGCTGCGAGTAGCCTACGGCCCTCTGCTGCTCATCGGACCGGGCGTTCAGGGCGGAGACGACGTGGCCGGCGACGTCGTTGACGGCACTCTGGAGCAGGGCCGCGGGATCGTCGGTTGCATTGTAGGAGATGCCGTGGCCGGTATAGGCGAGGCTCTTGACGCTGGCTCCGGTCGCCGCGCTATACAGCGTGGCGCTGACGGTCAGGGTCACGCTGCGGTTGGTCGGGTCCACGCTCAGGGCTTCGATGGTGCCCAGTAGGTAGCCGTCGGTTCCCACCTGGTCAGTGATCTTCTGGCCTTTGGCCGGATCGGTGTAGGGCGGGGTGATGTCGTTCTCGGTCAGGCCTTCGATGCGGGCCTCTTGGAGCGCACGCTGGACCTGGGGCAAGTTGGGCGCGAAGCTGTTGGCCTTGAGTCGCCCAATGACGTTGATCCTCGTCTTGATGGCATCCTCGACGCGGGCGCCGGTGATGTCAGGATTGAAGCCGCCGGACGTGCTCCCCGCCGGGATGGCATTGGCGAAGGGAAATAGCAGGATGGTTTTGATCGGCGGGGCCGGGGGCGGCACGGTGGGGATCAAGAGAGCGCTGCCCGTACCAGTATCCGACGCGGGCGCGGGGGCCGCCTGCGGCACAGGCGGTGGAACGTTCTGGGCGCGGGCGGCGGGGAGCAGGCCGCTCCCCGCCGGGCACGTCAAGGCCAAGGCGAGAGCGGCGGCCAGGACCCGCCGGCCGAAAGAGTGTCGTGTGTTTAAGCGAGACATGAGAAAGTTCCTCTTTCGGTTCCGGCTAGGCCCGACGCCGGCCGTTGAAGCGGCGGATGGCGGGGGTGACGCCGCCGGCCGTGGTCAGCGGCAGCGGGTCGCTGAAGACGTAGGGGTTATTGAACCCGTTCTGGTTGTTGTTCGACGAGTCACGCGCCCCGATCACGTAGAAGAACGCGATGCCACCGGGGAAGTCAGTCGTCAGGTTGACGTTGTTGAAGACAACCGGGGCGCCCGCGGTGGGCGTCAACTGCGAGGCAGAGAAAGCATACGCGCCGGGCGCGGCGGCATACTGGTGGTAGTTGGACCGGAGGCTGGCGTCGGTGGCGCTGATCCGCAGCACATAGTCATCCCCGCCGCGCGTGGCGGGGACGGTCACGTTGACGTTGGACGCGCCGGTACCGGAGACGGCATTGGCAGCGGGATGAACAGGCTCAATGTAGGTAACGGTGTTTGTAGGCCGCAGTCCCGTGAGCTGAAACGTCTGCGCGTGTCCTGCCTGGCCGCTGGTATTCTGGCCGCTGGTATTCTGGCCGTTGGTATTCTGGCCGTTGGTATTCTGGCCGTTGTTGTTCTGGCCACTGGTGTTCTGGCCGCCGCTGTTCGTGCCGGGGTTGAGAGTGCCCGTGCTGTACGTACTCGGCTGGATGTACAAGCCCTCAACCGAGTAGGAAACGCGCTGGCCGAACTGGAGTCCGGTTCCGGTCAAGCCGGCGTTGACGCCGGTCGTGGCGTTGAACACCGTTTGGATGGTCAGGGTGTTCAGGGTGCTGCTGTTTGCCGGGTCCGGCTTGGAGACGGTCACGGCGACCTTATTGGTCAAGTCGTCAAAGGCAATGAGACTGCCATGACCGGCCTGCGTCAGCAGGGGGATGGCTCCGAAGCCGGCGAGGCCCAGACTCGCACCGTTGCCGTTGTTGCCGCCGTTGTTGTTATTGTTGCCGTTGCCGCCACCCGTGCTGGTGGTAAACGTCGGCACGACGCCCAGACTGAAGGGGTTGGTCAGGACCGGGGGCGAGTCGCTGCGGTAGATGTGAAACTCTAGAAAATTGGTCGGGTTGATGTTGCCGATGTTGGACGTGATGCGAACGGCGACCGGGATGTAGCTGGGGATACTGACCGTGGACCCGATGGGAATGATGGTCAGGGAGCCGCCCAGGTCCTGGGCGCGTCCGGCGACCGCTTGCAGGCTGCTGATGCCCGCGCCACCCAGCGAATTGTCGTTGCCGTTGTGGCCGGCCTTAACGGCGAGGAGCAGCAGTCCGGCAGAGAAGATCGCGACGAGGATGCCGCCAAGCCCGCTAAAGGCGCTGCGATGGGTCCCGGTCGAGGGCGTGTCTATGGCGACGTCCGTGCCGCTGACTGTTTTAATCGTCCCCACCGCACGGTCAATGGTATAGGACGGCAGGTGGTAGATGGCTGTCGCACGGTCTTCCGGCCGGATGCCGCTGCCCAGGTCCGTAATCGTGGCGTTGGAGTCGTTGTTCGTAGCGTCCGAGACGCGGATCCGGCCTGTGACGACGCCGTTGCGGGTCACGAGCATGTCCAGGCCATTATACAGGCCATCCCGCGTCCCCTTGTTAAGCGTGACGCTCTGAGTATCACGCCCGATCAGGACTGTAGCGACGGGCAGGCTGAACTTGCTGATCTGCCGGACGGCGTTGAAGGCGGCGTTGCCGAAGGCCTCGTTGACGAGTTGTTCGTCGTCGGTGACGGGGATCGGGCGCAGGTTGGAGTATCCCTCGGCCAGCGCCCCGTTAAGCAGGAAGCCCGAGCGGGGGTCAATGACGCGGACGATCAGCGTGACTTTGGCCTGGCGGCGGTCGCGGGAGAAGGAGATGGACCCGACCTCGCCGGCCACGACGGCATTGACGCCGAGAGATTGGCCCAGTCTCAAAATGCTGCTTAGGTTGAGCGGGGCGGTCAGGCTGTTGGACTGGATGCCGTTGAGCACGTCCTGGCGCGGGATGACGGTGTAGCGGTTGATCTTCGCCAGCTCGACCACAAACGAGTCGGCGGCCAGACGGCCGACGTCTCCCCCTCCGTAGCCAGAGGGGTTGGCGAAGTCCAGAACGGCCCACTGCGGCTGGGTCGCGGACAGCCCCTGCGCCCGCACGGGGGGGGCGCCGAATATGTAGAGAGCGAGAATGGGCAGGAGCATCAGCGCCGAGAGCAGGACGCCGAGCGGCCGTGCGCTCCAGTGCAGTTTCAATTCTTTCACGCGGGGGAGGTCCTCCTAGAGAATGTCGAGTACTTCGTTGTTTTTAATTTGATGGCGGGTCCCGGATCGGTCCGGGAGTAGGGAGGACGCTCTCGGTCGCCCTCCCCAGAATGACCAGCGTTTAACGGCCGGTCGGGATGCGGACCGTGGTCGGCGTGAACACCTTGATCCAGTAGGCCTGCCACGGTTGGAGCGTATCAGTGGCGGCGACGGGCTGGTAAGCGGCCCCGTCGAAGCGATACAGGATCGGCGAGACGACGTGGTTGGCACTGCCGACAGCGTCGGCGAACGAGAGCGGCACGGTGCCGTTTCCCATGTCGAAGGTCAGGCTGGAAACCAGGACCCCAGAGAGATTTGGGACGCCGATCTGGTTCCAAGACGGGTGCAGGGCGACCGCGACGCTGCCCTTGGGGGCGTTCCCCGTCCGGGTGACGGCGATCGGTTGTGTCAGGTTGATCCAGTAGCCCTGGCCGAGCCGGAAGGCATCGGCGGGGGCGGTCGGGTCCAGGGCGTAGGCGTTCTGCGTCGGGTCCCAGATGGCGACGTGCGAGCGGGTGACGTGCAGCGTGCCGAAGATCGCATCGAAGCCGACCGCGCTGTAGTCATAGGGCGAGGACAGGAAGTTCAGGCCGGCCGCGAACGTATGGACCGGGGGCAAGCCGCTGATCCCGGTGAAGTCCGCTCGGGTGAACTGGCTGCCCGCCACGGTAACAGACTGGGAGGCGGTCGTGACGCCGTTGCTGCTGGCGGTAACGGTGTAGGTTCCCTGCGGCAGGGTAAATGGCCCGTAGTTGAGAGGGGCACCATCGGGGCCAGTGGTGGACGCCCCACTCGTAGTCACAGCGGGGACGGCCACGCCGGTGCCGACGTTCACGATCGTGATCGTCACGCCGCCAGCCGGTGTTGTGCTGCTCGTGCTGGTGACGAGGCCGCCGAGCAGGCCGTTCACGACCGGACCGAGCGGGATGTCCTGCGAGGTAGTCGTCTGATTGCCCGTGACCACGACGGAGATGGGGAGGCTGTTCCCATAGCTGGGAGCACTGGCTGTCACCGAGTAGGTCCCGGCCGCGATGCCCGTTATGGTGTAGGTGCCCGTACTGTCGGTCGTCCCAGTCGCAACGACGGCGAGGGGCGTTCCCGCGCTGAAGGTGACGGTCGCGTTGGGGATCGGCAGGTTCGTGCTGGCGTCTACGACGCGCCCGGTCGCAGTGCCCGGTCCGGCCTTGAGTACGAAGTTCACCGTGGCCGAGGAGTTAGCCGTGACGACGACCGGGGCTGAGACGGCGGAGACGCCGCCCGTGGCCGGGCTGGTGGCGATGCCGGTGTAGGTGGCTGGGGGCACGTTCGGCAGGGTATAGTTGCCATTGGCGTCCGTGACCGTGTTCTGCGTGGTCGTGCCGTCGCTGGACGTGAAGGTCACGGTCGCCCCGGCGACGGCTTTACTGGTGCCGTCGGTGACGGTCCCGCTGACGATGCCGCCGGTGGACTGGCTGATGGTCAGGCTCGCCGACTGCGTCGAGTCACCTTCAATGGTAAACACGACGCCGGGATTGGAGACGGTCCGCGAGAAGCCTGTCTTGTAGGCGGCCAGGGTGTAGTTGCCCGGCTCGATTCCGTCAATACGGAAGTTTCCCGCCGCATCGGTGGTTGCGCTGAAGGTGCCGCGCCCTGGGATCGCGACGCCATAGGCGTCAATGACGTAGACGGTGACGCCCGGCACGCCGGAGCCGACGTTGCCGTTGCCGGTCGTCGCCCGGACCGTGCCGCTAATGGAGCCGGTCCGCAGGTAGTTGACGATGTTGTGCAGGATGTTCTGTCGCTGATTACGCGGGAGATATTCGACGGGGTTGGGCTTGAACGCGAGCGTCTGCTTGTAATATTCGGTGGAGAGCGCCTCCAGGCCGAAGGTGGAGTAGACGACTTTGCTGCCCGTCCCACCGGTCGCCGTGATCGGGTTTTCGGTGTAGATCAGGCCCGCACCACCTGGCCGGGAGGCGGCGTTGACGTCGCCCCTCGACGAGTCCGGCTGTGCATTCTGGAATGGGGCCAGGGTCAGATCCACGTGCGCCCCTTTGTTGGGGACGATCGTGTCTATCTGGGCGACGACGGCGTTGGAGCCGTTGGAACTGCTGGTGCTATTCTCAGGGAACGACTGGATGTACGGACCGAGTTGGTCGAGGGAGCCGTCGGTGCGCCAGTTGCCAGAATAGGCCGGCGTGAAGTTGAACGGCCCAAACGTCTCGCTCTGGAAGACGTTGCCACCGAAGTTATTGGAAACGCGGATGAGGCGACCGGCGGGCGCGATCTCGAAGAAGCCGCCCGGCGCGAGTTCCTCGTATGCGCCCAAGAGCGCCCCATCGAAGTAGGGGGTGTTGCTGATTCGTCCGTCGGCGTTGCTGGCGATGGGGCCGGGCGCGGGGAGGTGGGACCCACCGTTCGCAGTGGCGAGGGTAGCGCCCAGGACTGTGGACAGGAAGCCGCTGGCTGTGTTGTTGGCGGTCCCGCCCTGGGTCAGCGCAGAGCCGACGTCTTGGCCCGAGACGCAGAGACGCCCGCCGGCCCCAACGAACTTCGCCAGGTCAGCCTGGGTGTTCGAGTCCAGGAGCGTTCCAGGACCGGCCAGCACGTCGCCGGTGAACGGCGAGAGCCAGAAGATGCATCGGTTGGCGGCAGGCACTTTGCCGGCCGGGACACTGGTCAGGCCTTTCGGGGCAGCCGGGTCTGTGATGGCCGGCTGGGTGACAATAGTCGGTTCGTAAGCCTGGTAGACGGCGGTCGGGACAGGGCCACGGGACAGGATGCGCCAGATGCTGTACTGCTGTGAGCGAACGGCGGGGGCGCCATCTACCACGCCGCCATCAGAGATGAATTGGTCGAAGTAGGAGCCGACGCCCAGCCCGTTCAAGACGGTGGCGCGAGAACTGACGAACTGCCTCGAACTGCCGGAGATGAGTTGGCTGTCCGGGTTGTACGCGATGCCCAGATCCAGGACTTCCGGATTTGGGCTGTCACCATTAGCGCCGGGGAAGACGGCCCAACGGTAGGTGGCGTTGGGCAGCAGGTTGACGTCAATGTCGGTGACGTAGGACTCGGACCCATAGAGTTTGGGGACGAGGTTGAGCAGGCCGCTCTGACCTCCGAACGTGGTGGCGGCGAACTTCTGGCCCAGGGCGTAATCGCTGACGACCAGGATATCGTTGTTGTTAAGCGATGACGCAGTGCTGAAGCCCCAGACGTTATCGTAGATGCGCCAGTTGCTGGCGAGAGCCTGGCCGGCGAAAGTGCCATTCCCCTGGAAGCTGCGGGGCGGTACGGCCTTGTCGAAGGCGATGACGTCCAGGTAGTAGTCGCTGCCTGAAGTGGGCGTCTTCCAGGTGAGGCCGTAGAGCACACCCCCCTGACCATCCTGCTGTGCGGCCGGGAGGCGGCTGAACTGGAGCCACTCAGCGGGCTGGTAGCTGCCAGCCGCGCCAGTGGGCTGGTTGACCGTCGGGCGCTGCTTGCCGGTCCCGGTGAAGGGCTGCTGATCGTCAATGCCTGCCAGGTAATAGGGATTGCGGTAGTCGTTGCCGGCCGTGTCGGTCGCGCCAGCCGCGCTGGAGGCGTCGGGCGCATCGAACTGCGGGTTGACGACCTGGCACTCGTACTCCGGTCCCCACGGGATGAACAGGCTCGGGTCGCCGCCGGGCAGGTTCAAGACGAAGTTTCCGTTGGCGTCCTTGACCGGGTTTCCCTTGCCATCGACCACCAGGGCAGGGTTGACGCCGCCGCCGTCCTGGCCGATGGAAATGGTGTCTGACTTGTTGCCACTGGCACCGGGGCCGATGCCTGCGGTGAACGACTCGGGTCCATCTATACCACCTACCGCTCCTCGCTGGTCTTTGACCAACTGACCGAAACTGGCGGCGAACTGGTTGTAGCCGGTATAGGTCGGGCTGCCGAAGCCGAAGCCGAAGTTGAACGCACTGCCGCCGTTCATCAGCAGGGTGGAGGAACCGCTGTCGCCGAAGAAACCGTTGGGGTTGTTGGACTGGCTCAGGAACGCCTCGTCCTTGGCGAAGACCTTGTGTTCACGCCCCTGGGCATCCTGGTATTTGGAATCCGGGTCCTTGATCTGGAGGTAGACGTTCGGGCCGGCATTCGGGCCGCCGGTGTCGTCAATGCCCGCCTCGCGGCTGCTCAGCCGGACAACGATGGTGACCGGCTGGCCTGGCTGGATGCTGGACCGGGTGGTGTTGCCCGACGAGTCGGCGACGTGCAGGATCTCGTTGCCGCTGTACGGGAGCAATGTGGGTGGGTCCAGGTTCAGCACCTGCGACTCGAGGATACCGGCGTAGCCGGTGCCGACGGTCGCGCCGCCGCTCAGCGGCTGGCCCTCGCCGACGGATACGGCCGTCTCAGACTGGGCGTTGCCGGCGGCGGGGCTTGCATAGGTGACTGTCCGGTTGGACGAGTAGGCGATGCTGAAGACCGAGATGAACGGCGACCAGGTTGGGTAGACGTCGTCGTAGGCGTTGCCGGCCGTACCAGTCTCTCCCGCGTTGTCATCCGTATTGAGATGGACGGCCGGGTTGGAGCCAGAGGCAGCCGTCTCCGGCGTCACGCTCTGTAGGAAGACGGCACTCACCTGATAGAAGTACTCGTTGCCGAAAGTGACGCCGGTGTCGGAGAAAGTGGCCGTTCCGTTCGAGTTCTGGACGAAGG
>JAYTRQ010000603.1:0-10749 GCA_043746125.1 Armatimonadota bacterium
GCTCCATAGAGGAAAAGACTTCTGGTAACGCATGGGTATAAGACAGTCTTACCCCCAGCTCAAGCCCGCTCTCTGGCTCGTTCAAAACCAGCCATCGCAGGGCGGCTATGAGGTTATCCCTTTCCGCCCCGCGCCATGTCCAAAGGTGAGCTTGGTATGACCGGGATGCCTCCCAATGTTTATCTATGTCTTTATTGCACCGGTAGAAATAGTTCGCGTGGCGGCGCAGCAGCGCTTCCTGCTCTCCCTGCTGATCTAACTGGTCCAAAGAAAATTCCCGCACCGTTTCCAGCAGAGTGAACCGGGCTTCCCCGGTTGTGTCTTCCGCGCGGCGTACCAAGCTTTTGTCTATCAGCGAATGAATACCCTCAAAGACGTCGCCGCTCGACCCGTTGACGGGGATGCAGACCGCTTCGGCGGCTTCCAGAGTGCAGCCACCGGCGAAAACGGCCAGGGAGCGAAGCAGAAACTGCTCAGACTCGTCCAGAAGGTCGTAGCTCCAGGCGATGGCATTGCGAAGGGTCTGATGACGCACGGGCAGGTCTCGCGCCCCGCCGATCAGCAGCTTTAAACTGCTTTCCAGACGTGCCAGCAAGGCCGGAGGCGAGAGCATCTTGACACGGGCTGCCGCCAGCTCAATCGCCAGGGGCAGGCCGTCCAGATGCCAGCAGATTTCGGCGACCGCCGGAGCGTTCTCATTCGTCAAGGTGAACTCCGGCTTGACCGCCTGGGCGCGCCCCAGGAACAAACCCACGGCGGCGTACTGTGAGAGGGTATCCAGAGGAGGAGTCGGCTTGCGGCGGGGCAAAGCCAGCGGCGGCACGGCGTATTCCTGCTCGCCACGCAGATGAAGCGGGATACGGCTTGTCACGAGGATTTTCAGGCTGGGACAGGCCGAAAGCAAGTCCGCAAGAATCGGCGCCGCTTCCGTGATTTGCTCGAAGTTATCTAGAACCAAGAGTAGACGTTTGGAGCGAAGATGCCGTGTCAGCGCCTGCAATGGGGTCTGCCCGGCGGATTCGGTGACTTCCAGCGTTTGGGTAATGGCGCTAACGACATGCTGAGGATCGCGCAACGAAGCTAGCGGCACGAAGAATGCGCCGTCTACAAAGTCCTCCAGCAGCTCGGCGGCGATCTCTACGCTCAACCGAGTCTTGCCTGTACCTCCCGGCCCGGTCAGGGTGGCGAGGCGCAGATCAGGACGTCGGAGCAGATCGCAGACCGAGGTCATCTCCCCTTCACGCCCCAGCAGCGGCGTCGGCTGCACGGTCAGATTGTTGGGGCGTGCTGATAGGCTCTTCAGTGGAGGGAAGTCGGACGGCAAACCCGCCGGCGTCACTTGATAGACCTGCTCTGCTTGCGTCAGACCGCGCAGCCGATGTTCGCCGAGAGAGTGCAAGGAAACATCCGCCCCGAAAGCGTTGCAGGCGAGATCGTCGGAGAGGAGCTCTTTTGTCGTGTGCGAGAGGAGTATCTGCCCGCCATGCCCAGCCGCTGTGAGGCGAGCAACGCGATTGACGGATGGAGCGAAGTAGTCTCCGCCCCGCACCTCGCAGGCTCCGGTATGCAGGGCGGTCCTAACGCGCAGCGGCGTCGGCAGTCCCCATGGCTCCGCAGCCAGGGCACATTGAAGGGCGACAGCAGCCGCTAGCGCGGCGGGTGCCGTGACAAAGGCGGCGCAGAAGGCATCGCCGACGGTCTTGAAGACGTAGCCGCCCTGTTGCTCAAGAGAGTCTCGCAGCAGTGCGTCGTGGCGGGCGAGGGCGATACGCATAGCCTCTGGGTGCCGCTCCCAAAGTTCTGTGCTGCCCTCAATGTCAGTAAATAGGAAGGTGACAGTGCCGGTCGGGGGGAACATTGAACGACCTCCTGCTCAAGCATCGCGAGACACTGATTATAGAACATCGTGCACTTGATGTCAACGTCCGTCACGTCGGTTTAAATCAGTCGTCATAGAGGAGTGAGATGGGGAATGTTCCTGTGGCAGAGGGAGGTTGCTTGGCCGGGCGGCATGGTGGAACTGACAAGTAGACGGCCCTGGTCTTGTGACCGGGGCCGTTTTGCTGTCTTAGACGTTCACGCCGTCCGTGGAGGCGGGGGAGGAACCGGCGGGCCGCCCCGTCTGGGTGGGCTGCTGGACTGTTCCCTTGCGCTCGAACTTACCCCAGCCGACCAGCGAGCCGCGCACCGCGACGACCAGGGACTTGAGGATCACATAGTACATGAGCTGCCGGTAGACGAAGCGTTGCAAGAGCAGCCAGATCAGCAGGCGCTTGTCCTCGCGATCCAGACGGAAGGCAAGCCAGGCGCCGAGCAGTTCCACGCCGGAGAACACGGCCCAGTAGCCGAGCAGCATCCCTGTGTTCTGGTGGCTCGTGTTCGGGGCGATGAAGCGGCTGTAGACCACGGACCAGAGGATGGTCAGGTCCACAATCGGCGCGATGGCCTGGAAGCCGATCTGGTAGATCCAGAGCGAGGGCATGGCGATGGTGCCGAACGCTCCGTAACGCGGGTTCAAGAGTGCCGACCGGTGCTTCCAGAGGCATTGCAGGGTCCCGAACGCCCAGCGGAAGCGCTGCTTGGCGAGGTCGCGCAGGTTGTCCGGCGCTTCCGTGTAGGCCAAAGCTGAGTTATCGGTGACGATTCGGTAGCCCAGCTTGCGGATTTTGAACGTTAAATCCGTGTCTTCAGCCAGCGTCTGAGACGAGTAGAGGCCCGCCAGGATGACGGCATCTTTGCGCCACGCGCCGACCGCGCCGGGCACGACCGTAATGCAGTTCAGCAGATCGAACGCGCGGCGGTCGAAGTTCTGACTAGTAATATACTCAACCGCCTGCCAGATGGTCAGAGGGTTGTTCCGGTTGCCGACTTTGACGTTCCCTGAGACCGCGCCGATGGCGGGATCCGCGAAATGTCGTACCAGTTTGGAGACCGTGTCGCGGTCAAACACGGTGTCGGCGTCCAGGGCGACAATGATCTCCCCGCCACACTGCTGGATGCCCAAGTTGAGGGCGGACGCCTTGCCGCCGTTTGGCTTGCGGACGACCGTGACACGCGGGTGGCTGCCGTAGGCGGCTGTGACCACGCCTGCCGTGTCGTCTTTAGAGCCGTCGTCTATGACGAGGATATCCAGGTGCGGGTAGTCGCAGTCCAGCAGCGTGGCAATCGTCTTATTGACGACCTTTGCCTCGTTGTAAGCGGCGATCAGGACGCTGACGGTCGGGGCGTAGTCGGTGTCGTACACCCGCTCCCGCTCGCGCCGGGCTTGAATCGTCGCCAATGTTCCCATGAAGATCATGCGGCTGATGCCTAGCCCGATCGCCAGCAGGAACAGGACTGTGAAGCCTGCACCGACCCAGTAGCTCAGGTCAAAGACCGCTCGGTCGAGGGCAACCCCCCAGGCCTGGCGGCCGGTGACGGCGGGGAATAGCACGGACTTGGGACGGCCGACCAAGGCTGACACGGGGACGAAGTGATAGCCTCTGGCCTGCAAGCCCTCGATGATCTGTGGTAGAGCCTTCACCGTTTCAGCCCGCGTATCACCCCCTGCGTCGTGCAGCAGGATACAATTGCCGTCGTTCTGGTTCTTGTCGTCCACGTAGCCCAGGACGCGCTTGACGATCTCTGTAGAGGAGACGCCTACCTCCCAGTCCCTCGGGTCGTTGGATTCGCCGATGAACAGGTAGCCGAGCTGATCCCCCAGATAAACGGGGGCGAAGTCGGCTGCGGACGACGGCTCGGAGTCGGCGCGGTTTGGCGCACGCCAGAGCGTCGTCTCGTGGCCGGTCATGGCCTCGATGACTCGCTGGGTGGCGTCAAGCTCCAACTTTGTACGTAGGGGCGAGATCTGGTCAATGTCCGGGTGGGTGTAGGAGTGGTTCCCGATCTCCATGCCGTCGTTCCACTCCCGTGTCAGCAGGCCGGGGTGCGCCTCGGCGTTCTGGCCGACCACGAAGAACGTGGCGGGCACATGATACCGGTGCAGGATGTCCAATATCTGCGGCGTCCAGCGCGGGTCTGGTCCGTCGTCGAACGTCAGCGCAATGGCTTTCGACTTGTCGTTTGACCCGCTCTCCTGATTCACCTGGCCCGTTCGGCGGATGACCCACCGTGATGGGTACTTGATGAAGCGTTCGCTGATGATCAGTCCGCTCCGATCGGTCGTGATCGTGCGGTCGCCGTCCGTTGGGGCTTGAACCACGTGCAGCACGTCCCCCCGCCCGACAAATGTGGTTCCGAACTCTTTGCCGTAGGACACCTGCGTCAGCTGCTGAGGGTCGAATTGCGCCAGCGTCGCCGCCTGCCGCTTCTCAAAAAAGCTCCACAGACTGGGATCCTCCTTGCCCATCTCCCAGACCGCCGCGCCGCGGACGTGGTAGGGGAGGGCCGCCCGCATCTCATTGTAGGCGGTCGTCGCATCCTGGAGCCAGACCGTGTGCGTGACTTCCTTGCTTCCCGCGCCCTCGCTCTCGTCGCTGTAGGTGAAATAGGGGTTGAGGCTCTGGGTGTCAATTCGGATGACCCCGTCATCGCCGAACCGGTTCTGCTCGGCCACCTGGGCGGCCTGCTGGAACGACATATCGGCGGCTTTGGTCGTGTCGTCCTGCCAGTCGTACCCGTAGTTGCCCAGTCCTAGCACGACTTTGTCAGCAGGGACTTTGCCTAGCACATCCGCCAAATGCTGCTCGTACCACCCCTGGCCGGAGATCGGGCCTTGCGCGGTGCCGTCCGCGTTTTCGTCGTAGAGCATGGGGATAATGAAGTCGTTCGCATGGGCGAGGGCCGGCAGATCGTAGGCGTCACTGTCCGTCTGGACGTCCTGCGTCACGAGCAGGCCCAGGGGGCGGAGGGCGGAGGCGAGCTGCGTCGCAAACGCCGTCATGCCCTGCCTGTCACTTTCTTGATCGGTTTCAAAGTCGACGTTGATGCCCTGGTAGTGGCCCTGCACGACGTACGCCTTGATCTGCCGGATGACTTCAATGCGCTTAACCGGATCGGAGACAAGGCTGTGTAGCCAGTCGCTGCGGAACGAGTTCGTGTCCGAGTCGAAGTTCTGGATCACGGGCACGATGGCGACGGCATGGGACCGCGCCTGCGCCCTCGCCACGTCGTCATTGCTCGGCTCGTAGCTTGCGGCGTTCTCAGCCGTCTTGGTCGTGAAATCGGCGATGTTCTTGATCCCGGCGCCGTCCGGCGACAGCAGGAGCCAGACAGGGAATAGGTGCGTGGTCTGCCCGATGTGCTGCTGGAGCGAGTCCACGGCGGCCTTGTCGTCGTTCTCGAAGAAGGCGGCCCGGACTGGACCAACTGAGTCCCCCGCAGCCGGAGCAGATGGCACACTCGCCTCACGAGCGATCGCCAAAGACAGCTTGACTTTCGCCTCCTGAAGATCCTTGTTACGGCCCAGCACGAAGTGCTGGCGGGCGCGTGTCTTTGGGTCCAAGCCGGGCCGATCTCCTGTCAGGTAAGCTTTCGGCCGGGCGAGCGGAACGGCTGGGGCAAGGCCCAGGCGTGAGGCGGCCAGGGAGATCGAGGGCAGCTGCGGGCTGAGGAAGATCTGGGCGGCGAACACCAGACTCGCCAGCAGTCCTATAATCCCGGCGACGATGAAGAAGTAGGAAGCGACGTTCCAACGCCGTTTCGTCTCGTCAAAAAAGATCGGCTTTTGCCCAGGGTCGTTCACTTGAGGTTGGCTCCATTGGTGTCTGCGGCGACAATGCCGCGCGTTTACATATATTAGAGCGACTGCCGGGGCAGGAAAGTTCCACGACTTTGTGAAAAAGAGTGCAAACCCGTTGACTTGTTTCCGGCCTTTGTGTTATAATCATCCCCGGAAAACCCTGCCGATGATGCCGGGAAGACGCCCGCGTTGAAGGGGGCTGTGATGGCCGAGGATGACACGTCGAACCGAGAAGAAGACGCCGGCAAGGTGCCGCCGCTTGTGCTGCCCTCGCGTGACCCGTTCCCTCCGCCGCCCGAAGTCTCCTTTACCCGCCCCTCTCTGGGCCGCGCTACGCCTTCTCCGACGAAACGAGCCGAGCAAAACCGTGCCGCCGTGGGAGGCAATCCAGGAACGGGGAGCGCTCCGGCGCCCTTCAATCTCGGCGTCGGGATGTCCGCGGGGATTACGCTGGCGTCCAGTGTCGTCGTCGGCTTCCTGATAGGCCAGTGGATAGACAATCACTGGCACCTAAGTATGCCGTGGGGGACAATCGTCTTTTCGCTGGCCGGGGTCGCGGCGGGTTTCCTGAACCTGTTCCGCATCCTGTCCGTGTCGGACGATAAGGGCAAGAAATGAGTTCCCGGCTTTTAGAGACGTCCGCAGCACTTGACGCGAAGCCTAGAGCGAAGGCCGTTCTGCCTTCCTTTTTTGCCCTCGCCGTAGCCGGGTTCAGCGCGAACGCTCCGTTCGTCGCTGTGGCGCTGTTGATGGGAAGAGCCTGGCTGGGCGTCAGCCTCCTGGGCGGCTATGGGCTGGGCCTGGTCATCTACGGCCTGCTATATCTGACTGTCACGGGCGACGCTTTACCGTCCAAGCCGAGAGGGCGACGCCTACCGGCGAACTTTGCCCTCTTTCTCGCCGGCAAGTTTCTCGTTTTCGGCACGACACTTTTTCTGCTGCTGTGCGTGCTGAAGGTCGCAGCGATACCCATGCTGGTCGCGCTGTTGATTACACAAGCGGGCGTCACGGCGGCAGTGATGAAGCATTTGAAAATGACAAAGGTGACGGATTAGATTATGGTTCTTTTGGACTGGTGGGTTTATGCGCTTTACGGCCTGATTGCAGGCATCATATTGATTTCAATCAGTTTTGTCGCCGGCTCGAAGCCGGAGGCCCGTCATCCTCGTGGTTTACAGAATTTCATGGAGTATGTGCTGGATATGCTGCGCGAGCAGTTTTCCGGCGCACTCGGAGAAGGTGGACAGCAGTATCTGCCCCTGGTGATGACGCTATTCCTGTATATCGTGGTCGCGAACCTTCTGGGCCTTGTCCCGGCGTTCAAGTCTGCCACGGCGGCAACGAGTACGACGATTGCGCTGGGCCTGTTCGTCTTCGTCTTTGTGCAGTATGTGGGCATCAAGCACAACGGGTTCCTCAGCTACATCAAGCACTTCTTCGGACCTGTTCTCTTCCTGGCCCCCCTGCTGTTCGTGATTGAACTCGTGGGTGAGATCGCCAAGCCGTTCTCTCTGGGAATGCGCTTGTTCGGGAACGTCTACGGTGAAGACATCATCAATGACCTGCTGACCAAGGGCGGAAGTCATCTCTTCTTCATCCCGTTTCAGGTTCCGATCTACCTGCTTCAGATCTTCACCGATTTGGTCCAGGCCTACATTTTCGCCATCCTGACCTGCTCTTATATCTCGATCTTCACGTCCAGTCATCATCAAGACGGCGTGGATATCCCACACGAGAACGAGACGGGCGGTGAGCTAAAAGGCGAGATCCCGGCCGCAAATTACGCGAAATCACACTAAGTCAATCACTAAAAAACGTACACTTTCAAGGAGAAACGCGACATGTTGGGTATTTACTTCGGTCTTCTGGCTCTCGGAGCCGCGCTCGCCGTGCCGATCGCCGCCATCGGGGCGGGTATCGGTGAGGGCATGATCTTCTCGGCCGCGATCTCCAGTATCGCTCGCCAGCCGGAGGCGGAAGGCCGTATCCGTGGCCTGATGCTCGTGTGTTTCGCCCTCGTCGAGTTCCTCGCCATTCTGAGCTTCGTCGTCTTCATCATCCTGCTGGGCAAGCTTCCCGGCGGCACGGCGACCGTCTCGCAGATGCTGGCCGGTCACTAATCACGCCCTAGGCGGCACATTACTATGGACATTTTGCATAGCCTCGGCATCGAGCCGAAACTGGTCATTACGCAGATCATCGGGTTCGCGATCCTCCTGTGGATCATGAATCGCTTGCTTTACAAGCCTCTGTTCGGGACCCTGGCCCAGCGGCAGGCAGACATCAAGGCGACCTACGATCAGCTTGACCTGGACCGGGAGCGCATGGAAACCACGCGCCGACAGTACGAGGAGCGGCTGGCGAATATCGAGGCTGAGGCGCGTGAGCGCATCCAGGCCGCCGTCAAGGAGGCCCAGGCGCTCCGGGACAATCTGGTCGCCGATGCCCAGCAGCAGGCGGAGACTATCGTTACCCAGGGCCGCAACGACTCTGAGCGGGAGCGGCAGGCGGCGTTTGCCGAGATGCGTCAGCAGATCGTCTCTCTTGCCATCGCCGCCGCAGGCAAGGTCGTCGGTGAGAACCTGAACGATGCCCGGCAGACCAAGCTGGTGGATGACTTCATCGGCAGCGTCGGGCTGGGGGCCGTCTCCGACGCTGGGCGCGGGGTGGCGGGCAACGCCATCGGCAACGGCTCAGGGACTTCGGCAGAAAAGGGCGTGGTGGCCTATTGAAAGACATTCGGGTCGCCAAACGCTACGCCGCCGCCCTGTTCGGGGTGGCTCTAAGGGATGAGGTTTTGGACGCCGTGGCGTCTGACCTGGAACTCATCAGCCGCTTCCTCACCGAAGTGCCGTATCTTCGCGCGGTGCTGATGCAGCCTCTGGTCTCCGACGAGCGCAAGAACGCGGTCGTCATGGACGCCTTCGGCGACCGGGTGACAGCCTCGTCTTTAAGCTTCCTCAAGCTGCTCATCCGCAAGCGGCGCGAAGACCTGATTCCCGAGTGCATCCGGGAGTTCAAGGTTCTGCTGGCCGAGCATTCCGGGACCGTAGACGCGGAGGCGTGGTCGGCCGTGCCGATGACGCCGGACCAGGAGAAGGCCCTCGTCGTGAGCCTGCACACCCTGACCGGCAAGAAGGTCCGGCTGCGGGCCGAGGTGGACCTGGCCCTCGTTGGCGGCGTCGTGGTGCGACTCGGTGACACGATCATTGACGGCAGCGTCCGAGGCAAGCTGGAGCGGCTGGAGCGTCAGTTGTTAGGATCAAACGCCCTGGGAGGGGCAGCGTAACGTGGCCATCAAGCCTGAAGAAATCACGTCCATCCTCGAACGCGAGTTGGACGCCTACAAATCTGGTATCGAAGAGGTCGGTGTCGGCACCATCCTGCAAGTTGGAGACGGCATCGCACGTATCTACGGCTTACAGGACTGCATGGTCGGCGAGCTACTAGAGTTCAGTGGCGGCGTGCAGGGCATGGCGCTGAACCTGGAAGAAGACAACGTCGGTGCGGTCCTCTTAGGCTCCGAAACGGGCATCAAAGAGGGCGACACAGTTAAGCGGACGGGCCGGATCGTCGAGATCCCCGTCGGCGAGGCCTTGGTTGGCCGCATCGTCAATGCCTTGGGCCAGCCGATTGACAACAAAGGCCCCATCGTCTCGACCGAGTCCCGCCGCCTGGAGACCCGTGCGCCGGGCGTCGTCGAGCGCCAGCCCGTCAAGGAGCCGTTGCAAACGGGCATCAAGGCCGTGGACGCCATGATCCCCATCGGTCGCGGCCAGCGTGAATTGATTATCGGCGACCGTGGCACAGGCAAAACAGCCGTGGCCCTCGACGCCATCATCAACCAGAAGACGACCGACGTTTACTGCATCTACGTCGCCATCGGCCAGAAGCCCAGTACCGTTTCCAACGTCCGCGCCATCCTGGAGCAGGCGGGTGCGATGGAATACACGACCATTGTCGCGGCGACCGCTAACGACCCGGCCTCCCAGCAGTACATCGCGCCCTACACCGGCGCGTGCATCGGCGAGTGGTTCCGGGACAACGGCAAGCATGCCCTGATCGTCTACGATGACCTCTCCAAACAGGCCGTTGCCTACCGCCAGGTGTCCCTGCTGCTGCGCCGGCCGCCGGGCCGCGAGGCGTATCCGGGCGACGTCTTCTACCTGCACTCCCGCCTGTTGGAGCGCTCCGCGAAGCTCTCCAATGAACTCGGCGGTGGGTCGCTGACGGCCCTGCCGATCATCGAGACGCAGGCGGGCGACGTGTCGGCTTACATCCCGACTAACGTCATCTCGATTACCGACGGCCAGATCTTTCTGGAAACCGACCTGTTCAACTCGGGCATCCGCCCCGCCGTCAACGTCGGGATTTCGGTCTCCCGCGTCGGCGGTAACGCCCAGACCAAGGCCATGAAGGACAAAAACGTCGGTGGTCAGCTCAAGCTCCAGCTCGCCCAGTTCCGCGAGGTGCAGGCGTTCTCCCAGTTCGCCAGTGACCTGGACAAAGCCACCCAGGCCCAGTTGGCGCGCGGTCTGCGTCTCGTAGAAGTCCTGAAACAGCCCCAGTACCAGCCCTTGCCTTTGGAGCGTCAGGTGCCGATCATCTACGCCGCCAACACGGGCGCCCTGGACGACGTCCCCGTGGATCAGGTCCGCCGCTTCGAGCGCGAGTTCATCGCCTTCCTGGCCGACAAGTACCCGGAAGTGCCCGAAACCATTGCCCGCGACAAGACGTTAGGCCCGGAGACGGTAGAGGCGCTGAAGCGCGGCATTGCGGACTTCAAGGCGCAGTTCAAGGCGTAGCAAGTGAAGGAAAGCCCCGGCCAGATTGGCCGGGGCTTTTTTGTTACGTAGCGCCGATACGCCCGGAGGGTGTATAATATGGAGTTCGCGTGGGATGAAACGAAAGCCTCGTCCAACCTTCGTAAGCATGGCGTATCTTTCTTGGAGGCCGGCACGATTTTTGACGATCCGTTCGCTATGACTTATGACGATCCAGACCATTCCGACGATGAAGACCGGTTTATCACGCTGGGCTTCTCCAAGCGGAACCGGCTGTTAATTGTC